>CAMAKJ010000064.1 GCA_945836055.1 uncultured Clostridia bacterium
GCACCACCACCGAGCCCGCCATCGCCACCCGCGCCCTGCGCTGGATGCTGGAGCGGAAGTACGGCACCGACGGTGCCAAGGGCCGCATCTACGCCATCACCGACCCCTGCAAGGGCGCTCTGCGTCAGATGGCCACGGAAGAGGGCTGGGAGACCTTCGTGATCCCCCCGAACGTGGGCGGCCGGTTCTCCGTGCTGACCCCCGTGGGCCTGCTGCCCCTGGCGGTTGCCGGCATCGACATCATGGAAATGCTGAACGGCGCCGCCGACGCCAAGGAGAGCTACGATCTGCGCTCCTTTGAAAACCCCGTGTGGCAGTACGCCGCCGTGCGGAACCTGCTGTACCGCAACGGCAAGGCTATGGAAATCTTTGAAAGCTACGAGCCTGGCTTCAAGATGTTCGGCGGCTGGTGGCAGCAGCTCTTCGGCGAGTCCGAGGGCAAGGACGGCAAGGGCCTGTTCCCCGTCACCGCCGAGTTCACCGCCGACCTCCACTCTCTGGGTCAGATGATCCAGCAGGGCCAGCGGAACATCTTCGAGACCATGGTTCGCTTCGATCCCCCCGCAGCCAAGTACACCATCGGCTCCGACTGGAAGAATCTGGACGGCCTGAACTATCTGGAGGGCAAGACCCTGGACTTCGTGGACGAGAAGGCGTATCTCGGCACTCTGGCTGCCCATGTGGACGGCGGCGTGCCCGTCATCACCATGGACTGCGGCGAGCTGAACGACCGGAAGGTGGGCGAGCTGTTCTACTTCCTGGAGCTGTCCTGCGGCGTTTCCGCGTACATCCTGGGTGTCAACCCCTTCAACCAGCCCGGCGTGGAGCTGTACAAGCGCAATATGTTCCAGCTCCTGGGCAAGCCCGGCTACGAAAAGTAAATTTTATAGGAATTCATCTGCTCCCTGTCCCCTCCCCGGGGCAGGGAGCACAATGGCCTGCGGGCGGCGGCGGGGATGCCCCCGCAAAATCATTTGCACAATTTCCAAATTAGTGGTTGCAAATTGTCGCGATTGCTGGTAGAATGAGCGTAAGCCATTATTCTGGCAAGCAAAGGAGGACTTTCCGATGATTCATGTTATTATGGGCCTGAAGGGCTCCGGTAAAACCAAGAAGCTGATCGACAATATCAACGCCGCAGTGGCGCAGGCCCACGGCGATGTCGTATGCATCGAATACGGCAAGAAGCTGACTTATGACGTTACCTACAAGGTTCGTCTGGTGGACTCTCAGGAGTACGGCATCTCCACCCCCGATATGCTGAAAGGCTTCCTGAGCGGCCTGCACGCCGGCAACTTTGACATTACCAACGTCTTTATCGACAACCTGTATAAGACCATCGGCTCGGACGAAGCCGCCGGTGAGGAATTCGTCGCCTGGTGCGCGAAATTCGCCGCCGACAACGACATGGAAATCACCATGACCATCTCCGCCGATCCTGCCGCCGCCTCCGAGGCTATGAAGCAGTACCTGTAATTTTGTACATCCGCCCCGCTGCCAAAAGCAGCGGGGCTTTTTTGTCTCCGGCGAAAGCCTTTGCCCTGTCAGAGCTGGCACACATTTCATTGATTCACAGATATTCCATTCTGAATCCCGCCGGAAAATAGCGTGCGGTACTTGCGTAACAGCCCGAAGCCTGTTATACTGTATGCGTAGAATTTTGCGTATTTGGAGGGTGAAATGGGTACTGCAACATTACCGGAAAACAAAATGGGAGTCATGCCGGTGGGCAAGCTGCTGGCCAATATGGCGCTGCCAATGATTATTTCCATGCTGGTACAGGCACTTTACAACGTGGTGGACAGCATTTACGTCTCCCAGGTCTCGGAAAGCGCGGTGACGGCGCTGTCCCTGGCCTTCCCCATCCAGAATCTGCTGATTGGCTTCGGTGTCGGTATCGGCGTGGGCGTCAACGCCCTGCTGTCCAAGAGCCTGGGCGAGAAGAATCAGGAGGCCGCCAACCGGGCAGCGGGAAACGGCATGGTGCTGGCGCTCATCGCCATGACCCTGTTCGTCCTGTTTGGCCTGTTCGGCGCGCGTCCCTACTTTGAAATGCAGTCCGAGAACGCCGAAACCGTGGAGGGCGGCATTTCCTACATCAGCATCTGCTGCATCTTCAGCCTGGGCTGCTTTGTGTCCATCCTGGGCGAGCGGCTGCTCCAGTCCACCGGGCGGACGGTGCACACCATGATCACCCAGTCCACCGGCGCCATTGTCAATATCATTCTCGACCCCATTCTGATCCACGGCTGGTTTGGCCTGCCTGCCATGGGCATTGCCGGTGCGGCGGTGGCGACGGTCATCGGCCAGTGGATCGCAGGCATCATGGTCGTTATCTTCAATCTGAAGTTCAATCCCGAGGTGCAGTTTGGCCGGCGGTATTTCCGGCTGGAGGGCAAAACCGTGGGTCCGATTCTCACCGTGGGTATCCCCTCCATCATCATGAACGGCATCGGTTCGGTGATGTGCTTCGGCATCAACCAGATCCTGCAGGGCTTCGCGGAAACGGCTACCGGCGTGTTCGGCGTGTACTTTAAGCTCCAGAGCTTCTTCTTCATGCCCCTGTTCGGACTGAACAACGCCACCATTTCCATCATCGCCTACAACTACGGCGCCCGCCGTCCCCACCGGATTACCAGGACGCTGAAAATCGCCGCCGCCACGGCGCTGAGCCTGATGATCGCGGGATTGCTGGTGTTCCAGTTCTTCCCGGACACCCTGCTGGGGCTGTTCAATCCCACACAGGATTTCCTGGAAATCGGGCGCTCGGCTCTGCGCACCATCAGCTGGAGCTTCCCCATCGCGGCCATCTGCATCGCCCTGGGAGCCAGCTTCCAGGCCCTGGGCAACGGTATCTACTCCACCATCGTCTCCCTGTGCCGCCAGCTGATCGTGCTGCTCCCCGCGGCCTACCTGCTGAGCCTGACGGGGGACGTGCATAAGGTGTGGCTGGCCTTCCCCATCGCGGAGGTCGCCAGCGGCACCGTGACTTTTCTCTGCTTCGCGCGGATTTACCGTCAGAAGATCAGGCCTTTGTTTGACTCCCAGCAGTGAGCCCGCCCCCCGTAGGGAGCGGCATCCCTGACGCTCTATGGAGCGTCATCTTAAAACGCTCCTGAGAAAACCCAAGAAAGAAAAGGGTATTTGCCATGAAACAGAAACTTATCCGCCTGCTGGCACTGAGCCTTTGCGCCATTGCGCTTTCCGCCGCCTTCGCCGGATGTCAAAAAAGCGTCCGGCGAACCGCGAAGGAAACCGAAGAGACAACCTACGGCATCGACGTTGCCCGCTACCAGGGAACCATCCGCTGGGAGGAAACGGCAGCCTCCGGCGTGGACTTCGCCATGGTGCGGGTCGGTATGCGGGGCATGACCGGCGGGGAGATTTCCCCGGACTCCAACGCCCGGTACAACCTCCAGGAAGCGTCCAAACACGGCGTAAAGCTGGGTGTTTATTTCTTCTCCACCGCTGTTTCTCCGGAGGAAGCCGTGGAGGAAGCGGACTGGACGGCGGACTTCATCGCCCAATACCCCATCACCTACCCCGTGGTCTATGACTGCGAGGGCTTCTCCGACCCGGACAGCCGTCAGTACGGCCTGAGCAAGTCCGAGCGGACGGACATCGCCCTGGCTTTCCTGAAGCGGATCGGGGAGCGGGGCTATGAGGGTATGTTCTACGCCGCCAAAAGCGAGCTGCAGGACGACGCCCAGTGGGAGGTTTCCCGGATTGAGAAGGACTACAAAATCTGGGTTGCCCAGTTCCCGCCCGACGCCGACCCGCAAACGCAAACTTCCAGCTACACCGGGAAGCACCAGATGTGGCAGTACACCATGGAGGGCAGCGTCCCGGGCATCAGCCAGAGTGTGGATCTGAACGTCGCCTATTTCGGCTACGACGGCGTGGAGAAGTGCAAGGACGAAACCCCGCCGGAGGAAGCCTTCCCGGACGTGGAAGCGCTGATGGACTTTACCCAGGTCAACGAGGAGGTCACCGCCAAGGTGGAAACCAACCTCCGGGACATCCCCAGCCAGGATACCGACAGCACCGTGCTCTACACCCTGCAAAACGGAGACATCGCCACCCGGATTGCCGTGAGCAGCAGCGGCTGGTCCAAGGTAGTGTTCAACGGAAACACCTACTACGCGGTCAGCAGCTACCTGACCACCGACCTGAATCCCCCCGCCGCCGCGGAGCCAGAGGCCGACGACGGCATCAAAACCGTGTTCACCCCGGTGAACGAGAAGGTCACCGCTAAGGAAGTGGTGAACCTGCGCAGACTGCCCAGCGTGGAGCACGAGGACGCCACGGTGGTGACCCAGCTGAAAAACGGCGATATCGCCGTGAGAACCGGCATCAACGAGGATGTGGGCTGGTCCCGGGTGGAGTACGACGGGCAGGTGCTGTACTGCGTCAGCAGCTATCTGATGCCGGCGGAATAAGCCGCCGGGAATCCGCTTTTTTTGAAGCAGCGAAAAGAAATGCATTGACATTTCCGCCCTTGTGACGGATAATTGTGCTGCGCACAAACCCTGCAACGTTTCATCAACGGTTCATATGACAGCGCCCGATCCGGGCGCATAAAAAGGAGATTGAAGTCAAATGAAAGCTCTGGCATATTACGACGGAAAAATCGGCACCCCGGAGGAGCTGACGGTTCCCTTCAACGACCGCGTCCACTTCTTCGGCGACGGCTGCTACGATGCCACGGTAGGCGCCAACGGAAAGGTATATCTGCTGCAGGACCACCTGGACCGGTTCTACACCAGCGCCCGTCTGCTGGACATCCACATTCCCATGGAAAAGGAGGCGCTGGGCGAGCTGCTGACCCGGCTTCTGGGCATGGTGGACAGCAAGATCAACTTCGTCTACTGGCAGGTGACCCGGGGCGTGGAGGACCGGAGCCACACCTATTCCAAGGATCTGCCCGGCAAGCTGTGGGTATTCATCCGTCCTCAGCACTTAAACGACCCCGCCGTTCCCGTCAGGCTCAACGACGAGGAGGATACCCGGTTCTTCCACTGCAACATTAAGACATTGAACCTGCTTCCCAGCGTCATGACCGCCCAGCGGGCGAAGAACGCCGGCTGCTTTGAGACGGTTTTCCACCGGGGCGACATCGTCACCGAGTGCGCCCACGCCAACGTATCCGTTTTGAAGGACGGGATTCTCTACTCCCATCCCAACGACGAACTGATCCTCCGGGGCATCGCCAAGACCCACATGATTCAGGGCTGCTACCGTCTGGGCATCCCGGTGCTCGAGAAGCCCTTCACCTTTGAATTCCTGAAAAACGCGGACGAGATTCTCGTGACCTCCTCCTCCAACTTCTGTATGTACGCCTGCGAGGTCAGCGGCGAGGCGGCCGGCGGCAAAGACCCCGCCACCCGCAAGGCCATTCAGGACGAGGTTCTGAGAGAGTTCTGCGACTACACCGGCTGCACCAGCCTGTGGGGGTAAACCCAAATTTGTCCGCCGGCCGTGAAAAAAAGTGCTTGACAAACGTACACAAATGGTGTATAAAGGGCATAACATAAATTGAAACCAACGAAGCGGAAGTAAAGCTGCAAGGCGCATCCACAGAGAGTTCTGCATAGCTGAGAGCGGAGCGAAAAGCGGGGCAGCAAATGGGCCGCGGAGGGCAGGGGGAAAGGGGTTCGCCCCGAGTATCTTCTGACGCATTGCCAGCGTTAACGGGCAGGCGGCGTGTTGGCGCCGTAATGAGGCGGTCGGATTTCCGGCAAACAAGGTGGTACCGCAGAAATGTCTTTTCTGTCCTTGTTCCCTTAGGGGAACAAGGACTTTTTCATTTTTACCGGAAAGGAGAAATACCCATGTATGATCCCGGCAGACGATGGCGACCCCAAACCGAATCCATTCTAACATCCACAAAATCATTTCCCGTTAAAAAGGAGTATTGTATTATGAAAAAGGTTATTTCTCTGATTCTGTCCGTTATGATGATCACGTCCCTGTTCGCCGGCTGCGCCGCTTCCGCCCCGGCTGAAACCACCGCCCCCGCCGCCCCTGAAACCACTGCCGCCGCCCAGACGGCCGATGCTGAAACCGAAGCCCCTGTGGAAACGCCTGAATACACCATTGCCATTGTCCAGCAGCTGGATCACGCTTCTCTGGATGAAATCCGCACCGCCGCCATTGCCGAGCTGCAGGCCAAGGCCGCGGAAAAGGGCGTTAAGGTCAACGTGGAAGAGTACCACGGCCAGAACGATCCCACGGTGCTGGGCCAGATCGGCGCGCAGGTTGTGGGCGACAAGGTTGATATGATTATCCCCATCGCCACCCTGGCAGCCCAAACTATGGTCACCGCCGCGGAAGGCACCGGCATTCCCATTGTCTACGCCGCCATTTCCGATCCCGAAGCCGCGGGCCTGACGGGGCTGGATACCGTCACCGGCACCTCCGACGCTCTGAACACCCCCTTCATTCTGGACATGATGCTCTCCGCCAACCCCGACATCAAGACCGTGGGTCTGCTGTACTCCAACTCCGAGACCAACTCCGCCGCCCCCATCGCCGAGGCCAAGGCTTACCTGGAGGAAAAGGGCATTGCCTACCTGGAAAAGACCGGCAACACCACCGGTGAAATCACCGAAGCCGCCTCCGCCCTGGTGGGCCGGGTGGACGCCGTCTTCACCCCCACCGATAACGTGGTCATGGCCGCCGAGGGCACCGTGGCGGAAATCCTCAACGAGGCCGGTATCCCCCACTACGCCGGCGCTGACTCCTTTGTCACGGCAGGCGCCTTCGCCACCTGCGGCGTAAACTACACCGAGCTGGGCGCTTACACCGCCGATATGGCGATGGATATCCTGCTGGGCGGCGCGGTTCCCCCGTTCCACATCATGGACGGCGGCATCATCACCGTCAACACCGAAACCGCCGCGGCTCTGAACCTGGACTACAGCGTCTTTACCGCCATGGCCAACACCGTCGTAGAAGTCAAAACCGGCAACGCATGACGGCGGGCATGCCGACGCTGATCTCCAGCGTCAAAATGCTGAATGCAGAATGTAGAATGCTGAATGCAGAATGAAGGTATCCCCTTCGGGGATTAATAATAAAAAGAGGCGATAAAGGAACATTCCCTTGAGATAATCAAGAAATTTCCTGCGTCTGTGTGTGTTTGATTCATCCCGAAGGGATACCATCTCTTTAGCATTCAGCATTTAGCATTCAGCATTTCGCATTCGCTATTTTGCTGAATCGTTACTTAATTCCAAAACCGGGAGGGGCGCTGCCCCTCCCTACCAGGCTTCTTTACAAGGAGGGGTCAACCGTGATCTCAACCGCCGTTATCATGAGCGCTCTGGAGCTGGGCTGTATTTACGCCCTGGTTGCTCTGGCGCTGTTCCTCAGCTTCCGGGTGCTGAACATCGCCGATATGACCACCGACGGCGCCTTCACCCTGGGCTGCGCCGTGTCGGCCACCATCGCCGTGGCGGGACACCCGCTGCTGGCGTTTCCCGCCGCCATGCTGGCAGGGGCCTGCGCCGGATTTGTCACCGCGTTTTTGCAGACAAAGCTGAAGGTTCCCTCCATCCTCGCGGGCATCATCACCAATACGGGACTGTACACCGTGAATCTGGCGGTTATGGGCTTTTCCTCCAACGTGAACATGATGAAAACCGAAACCCTGTTTTCCCTGTTGAAGCCTTATCTCGGCGGTATGAGCAAGCTGGTTCCGGCGGCGCTCATCACGGTTCTGGCAGGGGTGCTGCTGTCGCTGTTCCTGAAAACCCGGCTGGGACTGTCCATCCGGGCCACCGGCGACAACCCGGACATGGTGCGGGCCTCCTCCATCAACACCGCCTTCACCGTCACCGTGGGGCTGTGCGTGGCCAACGCCCTGACCGCCCTGTCCGGCGCGGTGCTGGCCCAGTACCAGAAAACCGCCGACATCAACCTGGGCACCGGCATGGTCATCATCGGCCTGGCGTCTCTGATCATCGGCGAGACATTGCTGCCCAAGGGGAAAACCTGGCTGAAGGCCATGGGTGCGATTCTCGGCTCCATTCTCTACCGGTTCATCATTGCCATCGCTCTGCGGCTGGATCTGCCCAGCGAATGCCTGAAGCTGATCTCCGCCATCATTGTGGCCCTGGCCATCGGTCTGCCCGCCATCCAGGCGGCCTGCAGACCCGCCGTGAAGGGAGGCAAAGCCTGATGCTGCAAATCAGTCACATTTCCAAGACCTTCAACCCTGGCACCGTGAACGAAAAGAAGGCCCTGAACGATCTGAGCCTTCACCTGGACAGCGGCGATTTCGTCACCATTCTCGGCTCCAACGGCGCGGGAAAATCCACCCTGTTCGGGGCCATTGCCGGTTCCTTTGTGGTGGATCAGGGCTGTATCCGCCTGGACGGTGAAAACATCACCAACCAGCCGGACTATAAACGAAGCAAATTCATCGGGCGGCTGTTTCAGGATCCTTTGAAGGGCACCGCACCCAACATGACCATTGAGGAGAACCTGGCGCTGGCCTATCTCCGGGCGTCGGAAAAACGCTCGCCCTTCTCCATGGTCACGGCGAAGGACCGGGCGGACTTCCGGGAGAAGCTGGCCCAGCTGGAGCTGGGGCTGGAGGACCGGATGGATCATCCCGTGGGGCTGCTGTCCGGAGGACAGCGGCAGGCGCTGACGCTGCTGATGGCCACGCTGGTGACCCCCAAGCTGCTGCTTCTGGATGAGCACACCGCCGCCCTTGACCCGGCTACCGCGGAAAAGGTGCTGGCGCTCACCCGAAAAATCGTGGCGGAGAACCACATTACCTGCCTGATGATTACCCACAACATCCCCTCCGCCCTGTCGCTGGGCAACCGCTCCATCATGATGAACAACGGACAAATTGTGCTGGAGCTGGCGGGCGAGGAGCGGAAGAACATGACCACGGAACAGCTGTTGAAGGCATTCCACGAGCAGGGCGTCAGCAGCGACCGCATTGAGTTCAGCGCAGAATAACCGGCGCCCCACGTTTCAGAAACGTGGGGCGTTTTTTGTGGGAAGTCTCAGTTGCCCGACAGATTGCAATTTGTGCACCTAACGTGATCGGCCTACGGCCGACGCAATGCTGCGCAT
>CAMAKJ010000065.1 GCA_945836055.1 uncultured Clostridia bacterium
ATTTTGCATTCAGCATTTCCAATTGGGGAGTGGTTTCATGCAAACCAAAGACAATACCGTATCCGCCTGCGCCCAGCAGGTGCTTACTCAGGTCAAACGGGTGGTGGTCGGCAAGGACCCGGTGCTGCTGTGGGTACTGGCCGCAATCCTTGCCCGGGGACATATTCTTTTGGAGGACATTCCCGGCGTGGGCAAAACCACCATGGCCCTGGCCTTTTCCCGGGTGCTGGACTTAAGCTGCAGCCGCGTCCAGTTCACCCCGGACGTGCTGCCCTCCGACGTGACGGGCTATTCCGTCCCCGATCCGGCGGGCGGGATGCGCTACCAGCCCGGGGCGGTGCTGTGCAACCTCTTTCTGGCGGACGAGCTGAACCGGGCCACCTCCCGCACCCAGTCCGCCCTGCTGGAGGCCATGGAGGAGGGACAGGTCACGGTGGACGGCGTGAGCCACCCGCTGCCAAAGCCCTTTACCGTCATCGCCACCCAGAACCCCACCGGCGCGGCGGGCACCCAGCTGCTGCCGGACAGCCAGATGGACCGGTTCATGATCCGCCTGTCCATGGGCTACCCCAGCGCCAGAGACGAGGCCGCCATGGTGCTGAAACGGCAGGGCGGCAATCCCCTCCGGGAGCTGACGCCCCTGATGACCCGGGAGAACTTAACGGCCATGCAGGACACGGTGGACGAAACCTACCTCAGCGACAGCGTGGTCGCCTACATTGTCTCGCTCGTCGGCGCGACCCGGAACCACGCCGACATTCTCCGGGGCGCAAGTCCCCGGGCAACCCTGGCCGTCACCGCCATGTCCAAGGCTGTGGCCCGGCTCCGGGGCCGGGATTATGTCATCCCGGCGGACGTAAAGGAGGTTTTCATCCACACCGTCGCCCACCGGCTGATTCTATCCCCCAAGGCCGAGGCCCAGGGACGGCCCCCCGAGGCCATTTTGCAGGACATTCTCACCGCCACCCCCGCTCCCCGGCTGCGCTGATATGTGGGGGCGTCGGTTTGGGTATCTGGCCGCCCTGTTCGGCTGCTGGATGTTTTACATTGCCTACGGGGAGTGGTTTTCCTGGCTGGCACTGCTGGCCGTGGCCGGACTTCCCTGGCTGTCTCTGCTTCTGAGTCTGCCCGCCATGCTCCGCTTCCGGCTGGAGCCCGGCGGAGCGGGCGCCGTAACCCTGGGAACGGAGGCGGAAGCATGGCTTGTGGGCAGCTGCGGTCTGCCCATGCCCCCCTTTAAGGGCAGGCTGTACCTCCGCAGCCGCATCACCGGTCAAACCCGTCGCTACCGTTCCGGCGAGGGACTGCCCACCCGGCACTGCGGCGGCTATGCCGTCACCATTCAGGGTGCCCGGGTGTGCGACTATCTGGGGCTGTTCGCCCTGCCGGTGCGGCATCCCGGCCGCGCTACCGTTCTCGTCCGCCCAAAGCCCCTGCCGGTGCGGGAAGTTCCGGATCTGGACCGGTTTCTCGCGAAAAGCTGGAAGCCCAAGTTCGGCGGCGGCTTTTCGGAGAATCATGAGCTTCGTCTCTACCGCCCCGGAGACAGTCTGAATCAGGTGCACTGGAAGCTCAGCGCCAAAACGGGAAAGCTGATGCTTCGCCAGCCTATGGAACCCCAGCGGGGGCTGGTGCTGGTGACCATGACCCTCCGGGGTGATCCGTCGGAGCTGGACCGGAAATTCGGGCGGCTGCTCTGGCTGGGACGGTATCTGGCGGAAAGGAACGTTTCCTTTGAGCTTCGCGTCCTGACAGGTCAGGGCGTCCGGTCATTTCCGGTGGACGGCGAGCGGGCACTGAACAAGGCCATCGACAGTCTGCTGTGCACCGAAGCGGCCGAAAAGGGCTCCATCCGGGACCACCCTTTCGCCGCGTCCTGGCACTGCCACATCGGAGGTGAGCCGGATGAAAGCTGAACGCTGGTGCACCGCCGGAATCGCGGCGGCGCTGGCCTTTCTCGTTTCCTTCGGCGCAGTGGGCTGCGTCGCCAGCGGATTTCACCTTGCCATTGCGGACGCCCGGGCGGTGACGCTGGCCATCGCCCTGGCTTCGGTGTTCTGCGCCGCCGCCTTTCAGGCAAAATGGGGCGGCGCGGCGGTGCTCTGCGCCCTGGGGCTGTACGGCGGCTATCTCTGGCGGCAGAGCGACGGGCTGGAGCAGCTGCTTTGCCTGGTGCAGCGTCTTTCCCACGTCTACGCCAGCGCCTACGGCTGGCCTGCGCTGCGGTTGGTGGACGTCCCCTGGGACGCGGGCATCGCCGACATTCCCATGTCCGTCCTGGGCGTTCTGCTCAGTATCGTTGCAGCCCGGGCGGTCTGCCGGGGAAAAAGCGCGGTGCTCCCCGTGGCGGCGGCGGTGCTGGCTCTCGTCCCCTGCCTGGTGGTGACGGACACCGTGCCGGGAGAAGCGTATCTTTTCCCGCTGCTGCTGGGGCTGGTGCTCCTGCTGCTCACCGCCCGGGTTCGCGCCCACAACCCGGCCCAGGGCAACCGTCTGACCGCCATGGCGGCCATTCCCACGGCGCTGGCGCTGCTGGGGCTGTTCCTGGCAGTCCCAAAGGAGGGTTATGTAAACCGATCCAAGGCAACCCGGGACGCGATTCTGTCCCGGCTTCAGCAGGTCCAGACCCAGGCGGAAACCGCCGTGCAGACACAGCTCAACATTGCCGGCGAGCCGGAAAGCGTAAATCTGGCAGGTCTGGGACGGCGGATCGAGTCCCCCGTGGTGGTGATGGAGGTCACGGCGGAAACCGGCGGGGCCCTCTATCTCCGGGGGCAGGACTACGACCGCTACGACGGCACCGGCTGGAGCGGCACCGAAGGCCGGACAGAGGACTTTTCTCTGGCGGGGGAGGATCTGGGCGACGTGACCGTCCGCACGGCGGGCCCGTCGCAAACGCTGTATCTGCCCTACTACCCCGCCCGGAGCATGAACCTCACCGGCGGAAAAATGGAAAACACCTGGCAGTACACGCAATACGTCATCCCCCGCGCCGGTCTGCCGGAGGACTGGCGCAGCACTGCCGGGGCTGCGGACGCCGGCGTTTCCAGCCCCGATACCGTTTTCCTCGCCCTTCCCGAGGCCACCCTTGCCGGGGCGCGGGCGATACTGGCAGACATCCTGGCGGATACGGATTCCGTTGTGGAAAAAGCGGAAAAAATCGGAGAATTCGTGAAGAATTCCGCGGAATATTCCTTAAATCCACCGGGAATGGACACCGGGGCGGAGGATTTCGCCCTGTGGTTTCTTGAGAGCGCCGAAAGCGGCTACTGCGTCCACTTCGCCACCGCCGCAGCGGTGCTGCTCCGGGCGGCGGGGATTGAAGCCCGCTACGTCAGCGGCTATCTGGTAAAGACCAACGCCGGGGAAACCGCCGCCGTCACCGGGAAAAACGCCCACGCCTGGGCGGAATACTACGAGCCGTCCCTGGGCGCCTGGCTGATTCTGGAGGCCACCCCGGCGGACATGGGCGCGGCCCGGGAACCCCAGAGCGCGCCGGAATCCGCCCCGCCCACGCAGGCTGCGCCCCTTCCCAGTCAACCGCCCACCGAAGCCGCCGTCCCCACCGCGCCGACGACCCAGGGGGAAGTCCCGCCGGAAACGTCGCCTGCGGTTTCGCCCGCTCCGGAAAAGCGGCGATTACCCGCTGTGCCGATTGCCGCCGTTCTGGTCATCCTTCTGGTGCTTGTTCAGCGGCCTGTGCGCATCAAGCTGAGGAAGCTGCGGCAGCAGAACGCCCCGTCCAACGCCCGGGCGCTGGCGCTGTGGCAGGAAACGGAGCTGGTGTCCCGGCTCCTGAAGCAGCCGCCGCCGGAAGAACTGGAAAGCCTGGCGCAGAAGGCAAAATTCAGCCGCCACACGCTGACGGCTGAGGAACTGAGCCGGTTTGAAGCCTACCTTGCGGTCGCCCGGGGGCAGCTCCGGCGGGAGCCCTGGTACCGCCGTCTGATTTCCCGGTACGTCTACACCGTCATTTGAAGGAGAAGCCACCATGGAAGAAAAATTCATCGCCGCCTGGGCGGAAAACCGGCGAAAGGCGGAAGCCTTGGGCGTCAAAATGCGCCCGGTAGCCCCGGAGGACGCCATGAAGACCGCCCACCGGGCCCTGTCCGGCAGCCGTCTCAGCGACGGCTTCAACGCCCTGCGGGACAAAAAGCGCCTGGAGCTGACGCTGGAGGCGCTGGCCGTGGACAAACGCTTTACGTCGTTGTTTCCCGACGAGGAGGCCAACGAAGCCCTGACCCGATTGCTGGAAGCCGGGTACTTTGGCTGACCGGAAGCAAGCAGAAAGAGGAAGCACGGTTTCGGTGCTTCCTCTTTTGTTATCCGATGGTGGAATGGCTGAGGATGAAGAACGTCTCCTGGCTGGGACGGAAGGCCTTTTCCTTAGGTGGGAACCCGGCGTCGAAGGCTTCCGCGTCCCGCTCCTGAATCTCATAGGCGGGCGACTCCCGGAAAACGAGCTTTCTTCCGTCAAAAAAGCCCGGCTTCAGCTCCTTGACCAGCAGCGCGGCAGGGAAGATGTCCCCTTCCAGGCAGACGTTGTACCGCTTGCAGCTGCGAAAGCCTCTGGCCACATAGTTGTCCGGATCGCCGAAAATCGCGATGGCGGGATATCCCAGACCTGCGGCGATGTCAAAAGACGCTTCCAGCAGCGCTTTTCCGATGCCCCGGCGCTGATATTCCGGCGCTACCCCAATCGGGCCGAAGGTCAGGATGCCGGTGGAATTGCCGCTTTCCTCCAGCAGCTCCGATTTGGTATACATAACATTCCCGACAATCTCCCCGTCCAGCTCGTACACCAGATCCAGCTCCGGGATGAAGTCCGGATGCTTCCGCAGAACGTGGGCCAGATAGTGCTCGCAGCAGCCGGGAACGTGGACGTTCCAGAACGCGTTCCGGTGCAGCTCCTCCACAGCGCGGTAGTCCGCAGCGGTTTCTCTGCGAATGCCGCTCACGCCTGCTCCTCCCGCCGTTCCAGGGCCATGACCTTATCAATCCGCCGCTGATGCCGCGCTTCCCCGGAGAATTCCGTGCCCAGCCAGGTGTCCACGATTTCCAGCGCCAGATTCTCCCCCACGACCCCCGCGCCCAGGGCCATCATGTTGGTGTCGTTGTGCAGCCGGGTCATCTTCGCCGACCAGGGATCGGACAGCAGGGCGCAGCGGATGCCGGGAACCTTGTTGGCGGTAATGGACACGCCGATGCCGGTTGTGCACAGCACAATGCCCCGCTGGCATTCGCCGCCGGCCACGGCCTTTGCGGCAGCGGCGGCAAAATCGGGGTAGTCGCAGCTGGCGGTGGAGCAGGTGCCGAAGTCCCCCACCTCATAGCCCTGCTGTTGCAGATGCCCGATGATTTTGGTTTTCAGCGCAAAGGCGCCGTGGTCACAGCCAATGGCAATTTTCATGAGAGATCGCTCCTTTATTCTTGAATTATATCGATATTTTATGGTGGGAAGGGATGCTGCTTTCGGGTAAATCAGATGGTTCGGGCGAAAGCCGGAATGCTGAATGATGAATGCGGAATTGGGATACTTCCTTCGGAAGTGATTTCAAATTTTGTCCGCAAAGCGGACACCTTCATTCAGCATTTTGCATTGTGCATTCAGCATTTTCTTCGTTAATTGAGCGTGCCCGAAAGGGAAGGCTTTTTATACGACATACCCGCCGTTGACGCCCAGCACCTGCCCCGTGACGAATTCCGCGTCCGCCAGATTCGCAATGGCCTTCGCCACATCCATGGGGGTTCCGTTGCGCCCGACGGGGGCTTCCTCCGCCATTTCCGACAGAATCTCCGGTGCCACACTCGCGCACATGTCGGTGAGAATCACCCCGGGGGCCACGCAGTTGACCCTTACGCCGCTGGGGCCAAGCTCCTTGGCCAGGGCCTTCGTCAGAGCGATCACCGCCCCCTTGGTGGCGGAATAGGCCGCCTCGCAGGAGGCGCCCACCTGCCCCCACATGCTGGACACGGTGACGACGCTGCCCCGGTGCTTTCGGAGAAACGCGGGCATGGCGGCGTTGACGCAGTGGTAGACGCCCCCCACGTTCACCGCGAACAGCCGGTTCCAGTCCGCCTCCGGCATCTGCTGCAGCAGTCCAAAGTACATAATCCCCGCGTTGCAGACCAGAATGTCCACGTCCGGGATGCTCGCAAACGCCCGCAAAACCGCCCCGCTGTCCGCAACGTCACAGCAGATGGGGGTGGCTCCGGTTTTCTCCGCCACTGCCTTCGCGGCGGCGTGATTCTTTTCATACAGGAAATACACCCGGTCACCCCGGGCGGCGAACAGCTCCACCGCTGCCGCGCCGATACCCCGGGAACCGCCGGTGATGACAACATGGTTCATAAATCCGCCGCCTTCCAAATTTTCCGGCGCAAAAAACAGGTCATTGCGAACCGGTTTCCCGGCTCGCAATGACAATACCTTATCTTCTTCTGCTCTTGGTGCGGTGATCCGCACGCATGGAGGACAGCTTGGAGTCGGACTCCGACATGAAGGCCTTCAGCTTTTCCTCGAACAGCTGATCCGCCGTCTTGGGTGCGGCCGGCTGCACGGGGGCACGCTGGGGGCGGTTCTGTCCCTGAGGTGCGCTGCGGTAATTGCCGCCGTCCTGGCGGGGCGCATTGCGGTAATTTCCATTGCGGTTCCCGCCGTTCTCCCGCTGGGGCTTGGGCTCCAAACGCTTGATGGACAGATTGATCTTGCCGTTTTCCAGACCGATGACCATTACCTTCACATCCTGCCCCTCGGTCAGGTGCTGGCGGATGTCGCTGACATAGGCGTTGGCGACCTCGGAGATATGTACCATGCCGGTTTTCCCCTCCGGCAGGGAAATAAACGCTCCGAAGTTGGTGATGGACTTGACTTTACCCTCTAAAATGGCTCCGACGGTTAACTCCATAGTATGCTGTGATTCCTCCATATAAATTTCATGGCAATCCTGCCAAAACTGACTAAGGCTTTACGTCAATGACGATGGTGTTCGGATTCACCAGGTTCAGCTCGCTGCGGGCGATGTCCTCCACGCTTTTTACGCTTCCCAGCTGACCGATCTTCTCTGTCAGATCGCTGTTTTTCTGTTCCAGGGCGGCAGCCTCGCCGCGCATGTCCGCGACCTGCTCCTGAATGCCGTTGTGCACCCATCTCAGAGCCATCAGCGCCGACATAGAGAACACGATAAGCACCATGACCACGATCTTCAGCGCCACGGACCCCGAGCGGAAAATCACCTTTCTTTTGTGCTCCATCGGGCACACCCCCTTTTCTTCGCCGTTTCTCCCGAAGGATATTCCACTTTATTGTAACCCATTTTTCCGCAGATGCAAATAATTTTTTTGTAAATTTCCAAAATTTTTTTACAGGGAAGAAGAACGCTCCCAAAATGGTGCGAATCATTTTCCAGAATCCGGAAAAAACAGGCCGCAGGCCCGGACCGAAGGCCCATTCCCACACAGCGGCGCCCACCGCCAGCCCCGCCGTATATCCCAGACGCAGGTCGCCCCGGCAGACCCGAAAGCTCAGAAACAGCCAGGCCCAGACGGCTCCCAACAGATACAGCCCGTCCGCCATCCGGGTATGCCGGGGGCGGAGGGGGCGCAGAAATTCATAGTACACCCCCAGCGCCGCTCCCAGCAGGAGGCTGCACGCCAGATGACGGGCGGATACCGCCGGGGCGGTCATCCGAACAGGCGGCGCTTCCAGCCGGACGCCTGCCTTGGCTCCTCGTAGGCCAGCGTGGACACGCTGCCGTTCACCTCCACCTGCCCCCCTTCCAGGGACAGGGTTTTCAGCTTCAGCTCCGACCCCTGCACAATCAGCGTCCCAAGGGAGGTCTGCAGCACCACCGCCGTATCGTCAAAGCTGACCACCTCCGTCACCCCGGTCATGGTCAGCTGCCGCCGCTCATTCAGGCAGAGCTTGTGGGGCAAATGCTCTTCCGCCATTCATCATCCCTCCTTGCCTCGGGAAACCATATGCCCGCCCGGGAGCCGGTATGCACAGAATACGGAGTTTTACAGGCTAAAAAATCCCCTGTCCGCTGCATCTCCGGCAGCAGGCAGGGGCAATATATCCGCGTCAGCTTTCCATCTGTTTTCCCAAAAAACCGGCCACGGTTTTGGCAAGGCCCTGATCGGCCTCCTGCAGGGGGCTGTCGTTTTCCCCCAGAAGCAGCAGCACGCAGCCCATCAGGTCTCCCTGAGACAGGATCGGCGCGGCGGCGCCCAGGTGATATTTTTCATCTCCGTCGGTGGCCAGAATGGGGGGATCTCCGGTTTTGTAGAGATAGTTTTTCCGCTGCTCCATGAGCTTTTCCAGCTCCGTGGAATTGGGCTTGTCCATGAGCTCCCGTTTGGGGACACCGTGGAGGGCAATAATGCTGTCCCGATCCGCCACAGCGGCGATATACCCGGTAGCGGAGCCGATGGACTCACACATCTGGGCGGCAAATTCCTGCAGATCCCCCATGGGCGAATACTTCCGAAAAATCACGCCGCCGTCCTTCTCCGTATAAATCTCCAGCGGGTCACCCTCGTTAACAACATTGACAGTAAAGACCTTGTCCTTCTGGTGCGTGGACCTCTGGACGATGGTTATGGATGCGATATCCTTACTGTCCGTCGAAAAATTTATGGAGTCCTCATGATCGGGGGCGAGCTTCAGCAGGGTATCGATGTCCGGCTTCAGCTTCACATCCAGATGATCGGTGTACACACTGATGCGCTCTACCAAGAAGGAAATATCCCGTTTGTCCAGGGTGGGCTTGCTGAGAATGTCGTTGAATACATCGATTACGGTTTTCGCAGACCGGTTAACCTTGAGCATATTGTTCCGCAGGGTGTTCCCGGCATCGATCTGCTTTTCCAGACCGGCAATCCGTTGGGTCAGCTCGTTTTCAATTTCCGTGTAGGTTTCCTCGATGATGGCAGCAGTTTCGGGAGACTTCCCCATGGTGTCCAGCAGCTTGCGTTTCAGGGTATTCTTGAGCTGCTCCTTGGCCTGTGCCAGCTGAACCTGAACGGA
>CAMAKJ010000066.1 GCA_945836055.1 uncultured Clostridia bacterium
GGATGTCGGGGCTGTTGGGAACCAGGGGCTCAAAGGTATAGCCGTTGTTCAGGCCCCAGACAATGATGTCCTCCACCGCGTCCACGCTGAAACCGTGGATGTCATGCTGCAGAACCACGGAAACATCGCTGCGCATAACGCCCTCGGTCACATTGTCGAACACCGTCTGGGCCTCCCGGGCGCCGCCGGCGTCGTTGCTGTCCACGTTCCAGTCGAAATACTGAAAGCCCGCGTCCTGCACCGCCTGGGTCAGAATCGTCATCAGTCCCTTGCAGATTTTCCGGCTGACGGTATTGGAGCTGCCGCCGGGGAAGCGCATCAGGGTGGTTTTGACGCCGGTGTTTTCATAGATGACGTTCTGCATGGCAAACAGGTCGGCAAAATACGCCTCGGGACTGGAATAAATCTCGTCGTAATTATGGGAAACCGTGTGGATGCCAATGCTGTGTCCCCTGTCCACAATCTCCTTCATCATGTCGTCATAGCCGCTGTCCGTGACGAAGAAGGTCGCCTTCACCCCGTAGCTGTCCAGAATGTCCAGCAGCCGCTCCGTCTCCGGGCCGGGGCCGTCGTCAAAGGTCAGATAGATGGTCTTTTTCTCCGGCCACACCGGCTCGGGACGCCGGGCCGCCGTCACCTCCACCGTCCGGGTCACGGAGGCCGTATTGTCGGAATGGTCGGTGACGGTATAGGTAACGGGATAAATGCCCGGGGTGAGCCAATCTACCTCTCCCTCCACAGTCACCTGCTCCGTAAGATCGCCGTCCACATTGTCGGAAGCGGCGAAGCCGGGCTCCGTGTAGAACGTGCCGGTTGTTATGGCATAATTCTCCCCGCCTGTCAGGGTGATTTTCGGGGGAAGCGGATCATACAGGGGAATCTCCCGTTCCGCGTAGCCGGGGTTTCCCGAGGAATCCGTTACCGCGTAGAGAACCATTCCGTACTGCTCCTTCCGGATAACCCGATCGGTGATGTCGCCGTCGTAATTGTCCACCGCCCGGTACCCGGCCTCCTCGTAGGGCACCCCATCCACCAGGGCTCCTTCCGGATCGGGCGTCAGGATGATTTCCGGGCAAACCGTGTCCACGATCCGGACAATACGCTGTGCCTCGGCGTGCATTCCCCGGTAATCCGCCGTGTAGGTCAGGGTATACTTCCCGGTGGTACTCTCGTCCACGCTGCCCTGGACGGTTATCAACGCGTCCTTCGGCGTAAAACCGTCCTTCCACAGATACGATCCGCTGAGATGCAGAACCGCACCCGGTTCCCGAAAATGGCCGCCGTATTCCACGTCCATACTGGGTTCGCCGTTCAGCGTAAGCGTCAGGGTATACCGGTTGACCTCAAAAACGAACACCGCCGCCCCAATCAGGACGGCCAGCACCGCCAGAATGCCCAGCATCCATTTCCACCAATGCCTTTTTGGTTGTCTGAAAACCCCTTCGTCCATGATCCTACCCTCTTCTGTCATGTCTCATTAGTTTACATAACTATACTACATTCTATGCGGAATGGGAAGGGGCTTTCTGAAAAAAATAGAGGAAAAATGTGGAAAATGGCGTCCGTCATCGGACGCCTCTTCACTGATCCCATTACGCCAGCATGGCCATCAGCTCCGGCAGAACCGGCTCAAACTTCACACCGTACCAATGGGCCGGACTGCTGACCGTATTTTCGATGCACCGGCAGGTGAAATCCGCCCCAATGCGGGCCGCGTCAAAGGCATCCTTCCCACGCACCAGCGCCCCGGTAAAGGCGGCGGCGAAAATATCCCCCGTTCCGTGGCAGCCGCCGCCGACGCGCCGGTGGCGGTAGGCGCGGAAGCGCTCCCCTTCCCCCAGAATCACGCCGGTTTGGCCGTCTGAAAAATCCGCGCCGGTAAGCACCGCGCACCTGTGGTTCAGATTCTTCAAAAGCCGGTATTCATCCTGCTCGTTATCTGCGCAGGGCTGCCCGGACAGAATGGCTGCTTCCGTCACATTGGGCAGGATGATGTCCGCCCTGCGGCACAGCTGCCCGATCTGCCGGGCATAGGCGTCGTCAAAGCCCGAATAGAGCTTTCCGTGATCCGCCATGGCCGGATCGACAATGGCGATTCCCCCGGGGGCGAGGAGATTGTCCATGATCTGCACTGCCGTCTCCACCGCCGCCGGGCTTCCCAGATACCCAACCAGAATGGCGTCGAAGGTTATCCCGTTTTCCTGCCAATGGCGCCAGATTCCCGAAAGCTGCGCATCAAAGCGCACTGCGGCCGGCTTCCCGAAGCCGCCGGTGTGGGTGGACAGCAGAACCGTAGGCAGAA
Organism: uncultured Clostridia bacterium; assembly: GCA_945836055.1. Classification (GTDB taxonomy): domain Bacteria; phylum Bacillota; class Clostridia; order Oscillospirales; family Oscillospiraceae; genus Faecousia. Next base: position 2,303 of record CAMAKJ010000066.1, read on the forward strand.
CGCAGGTTTCTGCCCCGCAGGCGGACAAAATGGGCAGCGCCACCGTCGTGGAGCACTGTCCCACACAGGAGATGTCCTGAATGGTCAAAACGCGCGGGTACATTTTTCAGTCCTCCACGTCCATGTCCAGCCCCAGCTCTCTCGGACGGAACCGGGGACAGACGTTTTCCGATGTCACAATGACGGACGCCGCCAGCATGGAGCCGATTTCACAGGCCTCCCGCAGGCTCTTGCCATAGGTCAGGCCGATGGCCGCGCCGGCGCAGAACGCGTCTCCGGCGCCGGTGGTGTCTTTCACCTCCACGTTTCGCGCAGGACACAGGCCGCTTTCGCCCTTCAAATTGGCATATACCGCCCCCTCGGCGCCCATGGTCACGATCATACCGGGAATCTGGGCCGCGTGCACCTTCCCGGCAATGATGGGAACCATCTCCCGGGGCGTTTTGTCGGAGTAGTCGTCGGAAAACAGGATGCCCGCCTCCTGGAGGTTGCACACAAAGCAGTCCGTGGACTGCAGAAAATCCCGGCGCTCCAGGGCGATGCTCATATTGGCCACCACGGCATAGACAGGCTTGCCGTACTTTTTCGCCAGGCGGAAGGTGCGCTTGACGATTTCCTTGTCCATGTCGATCTCGATGACGATGCTGTCGGCATTTTGGAAGATCTCATCCCCCTGCCCATCCAGCGTGTCCGCGATGGGCAGCAGGTTCGGTCGCTTGGAAATGGAAGCCGCCACGTCGCCGTCGTTATTGAACACGGCCAGCCATGTGCCCATGCCGTCCCGGGTCTGGCGGATATAGTCGGTGTTGACCCGGTGGCTTTTCAGCTTCCGGACCACGTCCGCGCCGGTACCGCTGTTGTCCACAAGGCTGACAAAGGTAGGCCGCAGCTCACAATTGGCGATATCCTCCGCTACGTTCCGCCCCACGCCGCCGTGAATCTGCTCCACATTGCCAACATTGCGTCCGGTGGGGATAAAGGACGACTGGGGATAGCCCTTGATGTCCACGAAAACCGCGCCGATAACCACCATGCCCATAGTTCTGACCTCCCAATTCCATACTTGCCTGATTTTTCTGCAATTCTGCTCTTCTTATACCATAAATCCCCCGGAATTGCAAGGGTTATCCCGGTGTGGGAATGGGAAAGATCGTGTATTCCCGTCTCTGATTTTTCAGCGGTTCCCTTGACGGCCTGCCCATTGTATTGTATAATAAAGCAAACATTTGAACGAAGGGGGGCGGCACCGTGGACGCAAACCGCACAAAAAAAGCTGCGGAATGGTTTTACAGCACTGTATTCCGCGACGAATCCATCACACCCAGACCGGTATCCTCCAAGCTTCCTTCGCTGCTGCGCGCCGCCCGTTCCCTGGAAAACAAGACACCGGGCAGCTGGCAGTCCCGGGAAAGCGTCTTTCTCAAGCAGGCCACGCTGCTCGTCAATTATTCGGATGACTACGAATATTCCGGTCAGGTTCTGCGCTATTATCCCACCTACGAATCCCTGTCGGACGAGGAGCTTCGGAGCTATTTTTCCTGGCGGACGAAGCTGCGGAACGGTGCGCTTCAAAAAACGCACTTATCCTTTGCCTTTTTGTATATATATGAGCTGATCAACCAAATCGGCGTCACCGACCCCATGGATGGCTACCGAAAGCTGAAGGCCTTTGCGGAGGACTACGGCCGGCTGGACAATGGCATTTTGTCCTACCTTACACAATGGCTGACGGATTATGTCATCTACTACGGCCTTGACCCGGAGCTGCTGGCGGACTCCCCCCGGGTGATTCTGGACAACTGCATCACCGTTTTGGATCATGTGGACGCTCAGCCCCCCGAAAAGGTGATGTTCGCTGTGAAGCAGTTGGCCCCCAAATGGCTGGGGCGTTCCAAATTCTATACGGCTTACGCCTCCGACTGCGATACCGTGATTGTCCGGGTACTGCGCCGGGTTTCGGCACACTATGCCGCCCGGTGCAAGAAAAGTATGGTGGAGCAGTATTTTGGCGTTCTGGAGCAATACCAGGCGTGGCTGTTCAATTCCGCCGTATTCTGCGACCGGCGGAAAAAGGAAAAGCGGAAATACGCGGTGGATACGCGGTGCGTCTACCAATGCCGGGGCGGACTGTGGACGGTTTGGCAGCACCCATACCCCCTTGGCCGACCCAGCCCGGAGCTGGAAGCACTGCTGAAAACCATCGACTCCGTCATGCGGGAGGAATTCGGCTACGGCCACCCGGTAAAGCCCGGCCTGCAGACCAAGTGGATTGTCAAGGCCATCCGGGAAGAAGTCCAGGCCCTTCTCGCGGAGAAAAAGGCCGCCGAGGCACATAAGGTCACCATTGACCTCAGCCGCCTGGACAGAATCCGCCGGGACGCCGCCATCACCCAGGAGAAGCTGACGGTGGAGGAAGAAGAGGACGCGCCGGAAGAAGCGCCGGAAGTCCCCGCCACCCCGCCGGTGGATGACGACTGCCCTCTCACCCCGGCGGAATACCGCCTGGTGCAGTGTCTGCTCTACGGCAGGCCCCTGGACTGGATTTCCGGGGAGGGGTATCTGACCTCCGTTCTGGTGGACGGGATTAACGAAAAGCTCTACGACACCTTTCAGGATACCGTCCTGGATGACCTGCCCCAAATTGTGGAAGACTATACAGATGATTTGAAAGAGATGGTGCGCCCATGAAAATACCCAAGAGAATTGCCCAGGCCCTGATAAACTCCCTGAAGGGCGGCGTTGTGCCCCGGGTGGGACTGTCCTACATTGCCGTAGGCCGGAAGGCGGAAATCGACGCCCTGCTTCACGATGTGGACATTATCGCCGACGGCGGCGCCTCCTTCCGCTTCATCGTGGGAAAATACGGCAGCGGCAAAAGCTTCCTGCTGCAAACCATTCGGAATTACGTGATGGCGAAGAACTTCGTGGTGGTGGACGCGGATTTGTCCCCGGAACGCCGTCTCCAGGGCACCCGGGGGCAGGGACTGGCAACCTATAAGGAACTGATCCGCAATATGTCCACCAAGACCAAACCGGAGGGCGGCGCCCTGTCCCTGATTCTGGACCGGTGGATCAGCAATGTGCAGCAGGAGGTCATGGTCTCCTCCGGCCTGGGCATCACCGATCCCGGCCTGCCTCCGCTGGTGGAAAAGCGGATTTCCGCTGTCATTTACTCCCTCAGCGAGATGGTCCACGGCTTTGACTTTGCCCGTCTGCTGACCCTCTACTACCAGGCTTACGTCCGGGGCGACGACGGCACCAAAGCCAAGGTGCTCAAGTGGTTCCGGGGGGAGTACGCCACCAAAACCGAAGCCCGGCAGGAGCTGGGGGTGAACATCATCATCACCGACGACGACTGGTATGAGTACCTGAAGCTGTTCGCAGCCTTTCTCAAGCAGGCGGGCTACGCCGGAATGCTCATCCTCATTGACGAGCTGGTGAACATCTACAAAATCCCCCACGCTATCACCCGGCAGTACAACTACGAAAAAATCCTCACCATGTACAACGACACCATGCAGGGCAAGGCCCAGAACCTGGGCATCATCCTATGCGGCACGCCCCAGTGCATGGAGGATCCCCGCCGGGGCGTTTACAGCTACGAGGCGCTCCGCTCCCGGCTGGCGGAGGGGCATTTCTCCGGGGAGCACAAGGATCTGCTCTCCCCTGTCATCCGCCTGCAGCCCCTGACCAGCGAGGAAATGCTGATTCTTGTGGAAAAGCTGGCGGAAATCCACGCAGAGCTGTACGACTACAAGCAAATCGTCACCCAGCAGGACATGGTGGATTTCATCACCATCGAGTTCGGCCGCATCGGCGCGGACAGCCACATCACCCCCCGGGAGGTCATCCGGGATTTCATCGAGGTGCTGGATATTGTCTACCAGAATCCCCAGGTTCGTGTCCGGGATTTGCTTGGCTCAGACCAGTTCACCTATTCCCAAAATGCGGTAAACGAAGAAGAAACCTCGGCAGAATTTGCGGAATTTGAATTATGAGTGCTTTTGATCGCTACGCGCCCTTTGTGCAGGACTATATTTACCGCAGCGGCTGGCAGAATCTCCGGGCCATCCAGGTGGCCGCCGCCGACGTCATCTTCAACACCGACGAAAACCTGCTGCTCACCGCCTCCACCGCTTCCGGCAAGACGGAGGCCGCCTTTTTCCCCATCATCACCCTGTTTTCGGAGGACCCGCCAGCTTCCGTGGGCTGCATCTACATCGGCCCCCTGAAGGCGCTGATCAACGACCAGTTTTCCCGTCTGAACGACCTTTGTGCCGAGGCCGACATTCCGGTGTGGCACTGGCATGGGGACGTGGCCCAGGGCCATAAGAGCAAGCTCATGAAGCGCCCCTCCGGCATTTTGCAGATCACCCCGGAATCGTTGGAAGCTATGCTGCTGCACAAGCACGCCGCCATCCCCAAGCTCTTCGGCGATCTGCGGTTCGTGGTAATCGACGAGGTGCACTCCCTGCTCCGGGGTGACCGGGGCGGGCAGACATTGTGCCTCATCGAGCGGCTGTCCCGGCTGGCGGGGGTGAATCCCCGGCGCATCGGCCTGTCCGCCACCATCGGCGACCCGGAGGGCACGGGAGCGTTTCTCTCTCTCGGCACCGGGCGCAAGACCATCATCCCGAAAATCGAGGCCAAGGGCAGTAAGTGGCGGCTGAGCATGGAGCACTTCTACGTCAAGGATGTGCAGGCCGCCGAGGATCGGACGGATATCGACGCCCTGCCGGTGCTGGAAGAGAAAACCGACGATGCCCCGGAAAACGCCGACCCGGGCATCGGCTATATCTTCGAGCACACCCGGGGGAAAAAGTGCCTGGTATTCGTCAATTCCCGGGAGGAGTGCGAAACCGTCACCACAACTCTGCGGCAATACTGCGAGCGGATGCATGAGCCTGACCGGTTTTTGATTCACCACGGCAACCTGTCCGCCTCCTACCGGGAGACTGCGGAAGCCATCATGAAGGACGATTCCCAGTGCATGACCACCGTCACCACGGCAACGTTGGAGCTGGGCATCGACATTGGCCGTCTGGAGCGGGCGTTTCAGATTGACGCGCCCTGGACGGTATCCTCCTTTTTGCAGCGCATGGGCCGCACGGGACGGCGGGAACTGCCGCCGGAGATGTGGTTCGTCATCCGGGAGGACGAGCCGGAGATCCGTGCCATGCTTCCCGCCACCATTCCCTGGAAGCTGCTGCAGGGCATTGCTCTGGTGCAGCTGTACCTGGAGGAACGCTGGGTGGAGCCGCCCCGGTTGGATCGCCTTCCCTACAGCCTTCTGTACCACCAGACCATGTCCACCCTGGCCTCCTGCGGCGAGCTGTCCCCCCGGGCCCTGGCTGACCGGGTGCTGCGGCTGTCCTATTTTCACCGGGTAAGTCAGGAGGATTTCCGGGTGCTGCTGCGCCACCTGATTCAGACGGATCACATCCAGCAGACCGAGCAAGGCGGCCTGATTGTCGGCCTTGCGGGAGAACGGATTATCAGCTCCTTCAAGTTCTACGGGGTCTTTCAGGAAAACGAGGAATTCACCGTCCGCTGTGAATCCCAGGAGCTGGGCACCGTGGTGCTGCCCCCGCCTGTTGGGGAGAAGCTGGCCATCGCCGGCCACGTCTGGCGGGTGCTGGACATCGACCGGAAGCGGCATCTGGTATACTGCGAGCAGGTCAAGGGCAGCGTTCCCGCATACTTTGGGCAGTGCCCCGGGGATTTGCACACAAAAATCCTCCGTCGGATGCGGCAGGTGCTCCGGGAGGATGCCAGGTATCCCTATCTGATGAAAAACGCCGTAGCCCGCTTGGACCAGGCGCGGTTCACCGCCGCCCACTCCGGCGCCGCAGAGCGGACGCTCATCAACCTGGGAGGCAATATGTGGTGTTTGCTGCCCTGGGTGGGAACTTACGCGTTTCTCGCGTTGGAGCGGTTTCTGAAAATCAAATGTGCCGACCGGCTGGGGCTGAAAAATCTGGATTCCGCCCGGCCGTATTACATGCAGTTCACCATGAAGGCGGATGAGGAAGCCTTCTTCCGGGTTCTCTCCGAGGAAATCCGCAAGCCAATAGACCCCATGGAGCTGATCTATCCCAAGGAGCTGCCCCTGTTCGACAAGTACGACGAGTATCTGCCGGAGGAGTTGGTGCGCAAGGGCTTTGCCTGCGGCGTTCTCGACCTGGAGGGCCTGCGGGAGGCGGTTCTCACCTGGGAAACCACGAATAGCCAAGCGGCAAATTGTTGTTCAGTTGCCAGAATGCTGAATGATAAATGC
>CAMAKJ010000067.1 GCA_945836055.1 uncultured Clostridia bacterium
CCAGCTGTTCGTCCTCCCCCGGTTCCAGCGCCGCCTTTTCAATTTCGGCAATCTGATATTTCAGCGTCTCCATGCGCCGCAGCTTTTCGCTCTCGTCCATGGTCAGCCGGTCGATCTCCCGGCGGAGCCTGGCAACCGCCTCGTATTTTTCCCCATAATCCGCCCGCAGCGCTTCGTTGTCCGAGAAGGCGTCCAGAAAGGTCAGGTGGTTGGCTTCGTCAAACAAAGACGCGGAATCGTGCTGTCCGTGGATGTTGATGAGCTGAATCCCAAGCTTTCGCAGAATGGACACGGTGACAAGACTGCCGTTTACCCGGCAGACGTTCTTGCCGTCCAGGAAAATTTCCCGCTGAATGACCGTCTCGGAATCGTATTCCACGCCATTGTCGGCAAACCAGCTCAGTTCCGGCACATCGGTGAACACCGCCCGGACGGAAGCCTTTCCCGTTCCGGTGCGGATCATGTCCCGGTACGCCCGTTCGCCGAGAATCGCGGAGATGGCGTCGATGACAATGGATTTGCCCGCGCCGGTCTCGCCGGTGAGGACGGTAAAGCCCTGGTCAAAGGAAATGTCCGCGCACTCAATGACCGCGATATTTTCAATATGCAGAAGGCTCAGCACGGAAATCCCTCCTCTCAGCCCTTTGTCAGGCCCTTGATTTCCCCGCAGAAGGCGGCTGCGGCGTTGGTATCCCGCATGATGACCACCACAGTATCGTCACCCGCCAGGGTGCCCAGCACCACGCTCATTTTCATGGCGTCCACAGCGGAGGCCGCGGCGTTTGCAAGGCCGGGCAGCGTGTGAATGACGACAATGTTCTGGGCATAGTCAAAATTGGTGACGCATTCCCGGAAAATGGTGTTCAGGCGTCCGGAAAAGGCGCCGGGCACCTCCCGCGCCGCCGTGGAATAGCGGTAGGTTCCGAAGCTGGTCAGCTCCTTGACAATCCGCAGCTCCTTGATGTCCCGGGAAACGGTGGCCTGGGTGCTGTTGAAGCCGGCCTGCTCCAGCAGCTGCAGCAGCTGCTCCTGGGTTTCCACATTGGTAGTGGAGATAATCTCCATGATTTTTGCCTGTCGTTTCGATTTCAAACCAGTCACCTCTTACGCTTTCCTGAATTTTCCGTTCACCACATCATAGAAGCTCCGGTCCTTCAGACGAACCAGCCGGGTTTCCAGATGGGATTTTTTCACCGTGACCACATCCCCCATGTTCAGCCGGAAGGCCCGTCCGCCGTCCACGGAAACATAGGCGTTACGGCGGGCGTTTTGCACGATTTCCACGGTGACCACCCGGCTGTCCGACGCTACGATGCTCCGGCTGCCCACCTCGTGGGAGCAGATGGGGGTGATGATGATATTCTTGGCCTCCGGCTCCACAATGGGGCCGCCGGCGGAGAGACTGTAAGCGGTGGAGCCGGTGGGCGTGGCCACAATCACGCCGTCTCCCCCGCATTCCATGGCCTGCACGCCGTCGCATTTCACCGCCAGATGGACTATCCGGGCGATAGCGCCCTTGGTAATGACGGCGTCGTTCAGGCAAATGTCGTGAAACAGAATGTCCCGATCCCGCTGAACGGTCACGTCCAGCATCATGCGGCTGTCGAAGGTATACCCGCCGGTGGCAAGGAGCGCCAGCTTGTCCAGCTCGGTGCTCTCCAGCTCCGCCATGAAGCCCATGGTGCCGATATTCACGCCCAGCAGCGGAACGCCCTTCCGGGTTGCCGCCTTGGCAATATGCAGAATGGTGCCGTCGCCGCCGAAGCAGATCACCAGCTCCGCGTTGGGCAGCTCCCGGTCCAGCCGGGAAAACCGCAGGTCCTTGGGAAGCTCATAGCTGCGTTCAACCTCGAAGGGCAGACACAGCTTTGGCTGAATGCCCGCGCTTTTCAGAATCTGCATGGCGCTGCGCATGGTCTGAAAATTTCGGTCCCGGTAGGGATTGGGGGTTAGGATTACGTTTTTCACAGGCTTTCCCCCCTGTCCAGCGCCGAATGAGCCTGCTCCACCACTCGTGCGGTATCCGGCCGGATGCCCGGTTCCCCGTGAAGACTCAGGTGGGCCAGGAATTCAATATTCCCCTCCGGCCCCTTCACCGGCGAGAAGGTCAGGCCCCGGATCTGGAATTCCAGTTCGTCCGCAAGAGCGACAAAATTGTCCAGCACCTCTTTGTGGGTGGCTTTTTCCCGGACAACGCCCTTCTTGCCAACCTTGTCCTTTCCCGCCTCAAACTGGGGCTTAATCAGGCAAAGTACCTGCCCCGTGGGCTTTAACAGGGTTTTGATGACTGGCAGCACGATTTTCAGGGAAATAAAGCTCACGTCCACCACGGACAGATCCAGTGCCTCCCCCAGCTGCTCCGGGGTAACGTAGCGGATATTGGTACGCTCCATCACCACAACTCTCGGATCGGAGCGGATTTTCCAGTCCAACTGACCGTAGCCAACGTCAATGGCAAATACCTTTTTCGCTCCCTGCTGCAGCAGGCAGTCCGTAAATCCGCCGGTGGACGCGCCGGAATCGCTGCACACGAAGCCCTCCGGCTTCACACCGAAGTCCCGCAGCGCCTTTTCCAGCTTCAGTCCGCCCCGGCTGACATAGGGGCAGGCCGCGCCCCGCACCTCGATATCCACCGTTTCCTCAAAGGAAGCGCCGGGCTTGTCGGCCTTCTGACCGTCCACATATACGAGGCCGCTCATGATGACGGCCTGGGCCTTGGAGCGGCTGTCCGCCAGATTTCGTTCCGTGAGCAGAACATCCAGTCTCTTCTTTATCTTCACTTAGGACAGCACCTCCCGGGTAAATTTCGCAATGGACTCCCCGTCCAGACCGTAGTGCGCGTACAGCTCCTTTTTGGAGCCGTGGGTAACAAAATCCGCGCCCAGATCCACGCCGTACACACGGCAGTCCGGGCAGATTTCATTCAGTTCCCAGCTTAGCGCCTCCCAGATACCGGAGCCGGTGCAGACCTCCTCTGCCACCACAATCCGGCGGTTTTCCGGCAGCAGCGCCGCAATCTGACGCGCCGGCAGGGCGGAAAGGGTCAGCAACCGCAGCACCGTTGCTTCCACGCCCTGTTTCGCAAGAAGATCCGCCGCTTCCAGGACGTTATCCAGCATGGAGCCGTAGGTAATCAGCGTCACATCCGTTCCCTGGCGGTGGCAGCAAAGCGCTCCCTCGGTTTCCACATGCGGCCCCGGATTCCAGGCGGAATCCCGCCAGCTCCCCTCGCCGCCCCGGGGATACCGGATGGCGACGGGGCCATCATAGCACTGCGCCGCCCAGCGGAGCATATCCCGCTGCTCGGCAAAGCTGGCAGGCGCAAGAATCAGCATCCCCGGCACCTGCCGCAGAAAGCCTACGTCAAACACGCCGTGATGGGTCGCGCCGTCGTCACCCACCAGCCCAGCCCGGTCAACGGCAAGAATCACATGCAGATGCAGCATTGCGACATCCTGCATAATCTGGTCGTAGGCGCGCTGGAGGAAGGTGGAGTACAGCGCCGCCACCGGCACCATTCCCTGCTTGGCAAGCCCGCCTGCCATGGAAACGGCGTGCTCCTCGGCAATGCCCACGTCAAAAAAGCGCTCCGGATACTGCCGCATGAACTTCAGCAGTCCGGTGCCGCCGGGCATAGCCGCGGTAATGGTGCAGATTTTGTCGTTCTCCGCCGCCAGCTCCACCACGGCGTCCCCGAAGGAATCGGAGTAGGTTCTGGTTTTCGGCCCCAGCTTTTTCCCGGTTTCCGGGTCAAATTTCCCGATGCCGTGGAATTTCGCCGGGTCCTCCTCGGCAAACCGGTAGCCCTTGCCCTTCTTGGTAACCACATGCACCAGCACCGGCTCCCGCAGATCCCGGGCGGTGGTGAGCAAGGCAATCAGTCCCGGCAGATCGTGGCCATCGGCAGGGCCAAGGTAGGTAAAGCCCATATTTTCAAACATCGTTGCCGGCAGCAGCAACCGCTTCACCCGGTTTTTCAGGCGGCTGGTCATGCGGTACACCGCTCTGCCGCCGGGAAGCTTCTTCATGATTTCCCGGTACCGGCGCTTTGCCTTCAGATAATGCCCGCTGGAACGAAGCCGGGACAGGTGCCGGGACATACCGCCCACGTTTTTCCCGATGGACATTTCGTTGTCGTTGAGGATAATGACCATGGGCTCTCCGCTGACGGCGGCATCGTTCAGCCCTTCATAGGCCATGCCGCCGGTGCAGGCGCCGTCGCCGATGAGGGCGACCACGTTGTAGTCCTGATGCTGCAGCGTCCTCGCCCGGGCCATACCCAGGGCGATGGACACAGAACTGGAAGCGTGCCCCGCCACGAAAGCGTCGGTGTCGCTCTCCGACGGCTTGGGGAATCCGGAGATTCCGCCGTACTGCCGCAGACGCGCAAAATCCGCCTGGCGGCCGGTCAGCAGCTTATGCACATAAGACTGATGTCCCACATCAAAAACCAGGCGGTCTACACTTGTATTAAAAACGGTCTCGATGGCAACGCTCAGCTCCACAACGCCCAAATTTCCGGCGAGATGTCCGCCGGTCTTGGAGACGTTGGAAATCAGAAATTCCCGGATTTCCCGGCAGAGCTGGATTCTCTCCCCATCGCTGAGGGCCGCGAGGTCATCGTGGCCGCATACGCTCTGTAAAATGCTCACGTTTGACACAACCTAACGTTATTTTTTCTTTTTCCCGCCGACGGCGTGGATCACTCTGCCCACAAAGTGGACGATCTCCGTACAGGAGTTAACGGCGACGGTCTTGCCGACGGCCTTACCGCCAACGGTCAGTCCCGCCACCAGGGCGGACATCGCCAGAGAAATCCCTTTTGGCCAGCCAACGTCCACGTTGGACAGGATCAACGCGGCAATGGTAGCCGACGCGCTGCCGGAGACAACGCCGCAGATATCGCCCACCACATCGTTGCAGATGGAGCTGACCCGTTCGGCGTTGCGCAGCAGCCGGATGGCCTCCTGGGCGCCGGGCACCTTTCTGGCCGCCATGGAGTGGAAGGGCTTTTCATCCGCCGAAGCCACCGCCATACCGATAATATCAAACACAATTCCCAGAAATACAATCGCCAGCAAAATCAGGAAGGCCACGACAATGCTGCTGTCCTCCATGATCTCGTCCGACACCAGGGAAATGACGCCGGAGATGACGATGGTTGCAAAGAAAACGGTGACGACCCAGCGGATCGTCTTGCGCCGCTCCCGTCGGGCAGCGGCAGGGTCGGTTTTCGCCACGAAAACAGTCTCCTTCTTGAAATGGAAATACCCGCACAGCGTCCGGCAGGCGGGGAAATGTGAAATGCTGAATGCAAAATGCTGAATTATGGTATTTCCTTCGGAAATAGTTGAAATGAATCCGCGAAGCGGATACCTTCATTTTGCATTCTACATTTCGCATTCTGCATGATTACGCCGCATCCGGTTTGTAACAAATGAAAAACGGTGACAGGCTGGGTAAATCTTACGGCTTAGGTCGGGTTGTTTTTCACCGGATAAAACCTGCCGTTGCCGCACAGGCCGTTTCCATTTCATTCATCCGCCCAAGTGTTGCCATGATAATGGGTACCCGATTGCCACTTAGTCCGTACTGCAATCCCCTGCCTGCCCTTTTACGACAGCCTAGGTGTTTTCCACAGCGGAATGGTCCATAGTCTTAGCCTCTTTTGCAAGAATGGTTTCCAGAAGCGATAACGGCAGCGGCTATGGCCATAGCCGCCGGCAGTCTGGTCTTCTTTTCCCGCATGCTCACTCAAGGCAGGCTACGCTGCACACAGCACACGATTCTGTGCACCGCTTTGCAGGTTCATACCTGATTCGTACGCGATCGGAGCCCTTTCCGGGCTTCAGCCGTCGTCGCACAAGCTTCAAGTCTCCGCGGAAGCCGGGTCGTATGCGCCATGCCATTGGCGCGCGCCCGGGATCCTTAACCCCCAGCATCCACCCGAAACTGGGCGTAACAAGCAGACACCAGGGACTTCATCGATGTGCCCTTCAAAGGATTTTTAGGCCCTTCCTGGAAGATGGTCACTCCGACTAGGATACTGCACCGTTTCCATGTATATTAGCATACTTTCGATGAATATACAAGTATTTTTTCAATCGCTGTATATTTCTTTTCCGTTTATTCACAAATGTCCCGCCTGCGGACGAACCAGTCGTTCACAATATCCGCGTGGGTAACAGCAATTTCAATACCCGGAATTTCCTCCCGGCTGAAAAAGCGCAGCTCCTTGGATTCATTGCTGATGCGCATGGCCGGTTCCTCTTCAAAATCCAGCGCATACACCACAATCACCATCCGCCAGATACTGCCGTCCCGGAAGGCAGCGATCCTGCCGGGGTTGTCGTACACTGTCAGCTTGCGAAAGCGGTCAGTCGGGACACGAAGCCCCAGTTCCTCATAAACCTCCCGGGCAATGGCCTCCCGGCCGGTTTCCCATTTCTTGCAGCCGCCGCCGACCAGCCCCCAGATGTCGGAATCCCGCCGCTTTTCCAGCAGCAGCCGCCCCTTGCAGGTGATGATGGCGTTGGCTCCCAGATGGGTAGGCATGGTGGTTTTCGGCGCATCCTTGGGATCGCAGTTGTAAAAGGTTACGATTGCCATAATGGTTCCTCCCCGGCGAAATGATTGCCAAATCCAGTCGATTCCCGCAAAAGGCAGAAGCAATTCATCCGCGAAGCGGACACCGCAATTCAGCATTTTGCATTCTGCATTCAGCATTTTTAAGTCTACACCATATTCGTCCCGATTTCCACCCTAAAATTCCTTTGGCACGGGTTTTGTCACCCCGGTTCGGCGCTCTTTTCCCAGTCCGCCGGCCATATGGGGTTCCGAACTGCCCGCAAACTTCGCCCGGCGGATGACGTCCTCGCCGTATTTGTCCCGGAGGGCGTCCACCGTCTCGTCTAAGCGCAGCTTCCGCTCAAACTGCTGGGGAGTCAGCCCGGAAAAGAAGTCAAACTGCTGGTAAGGTTCCCGGCTGAGCCGGGTCACCTGCACCCCCAGCTGCCGCAGGGGCGTGACCTTATCCCACATCTCGTCAAAAATCCGGCAGGCCGCCTCGAAAATCTCACTGGTAAGATTGGTCGCGCCTCGGAGCACCGACTGATGGGAGAAATGGGCAAATTCGTTGGTGCGCAGATGGACGGTGACGCAGCCGCCGCACTTGTCGTCCCGGCGCAGGCGCATCCCCACCGTTTCGCACAGGCTCAGCAGCACCTGGTGGGCCTGCTCGGTGCTGGTGACGTCCTGGGGCGTGGTGGTGGAGTTGCCGTAGCCCTTGTTCTCCGCCGGCTCCGGGGTCACCGCATCGGCGTTGCGCCCGTTGGCAAAATGCCAGATGGTCTCCCCCTGCTTGCCCAGTCGCTTTTTCAGCACCCGCACATCGGCGTGGGCCAGATCGCCGATGTTGTAAATGCCCAGCAGCTTCAGCTTCCGCTCCGTTGCCGCCCCCACCAGGAACAAATCCCGCACGGGAAGGGGCCAGAATTTTTCCTCCACTTCCTCGGGAAACAGGGTATGCACCTTGTTGGGCTTTTCAAAGTCCCCCGCCATTTTCGCCAGCAGCTTGTTGGAGGAAATGCCCACGTTCACCGTAAAGCCCAGCTCCTCCCAGATGCGCCGGCGCATCTGCTCCGCCGCCAGCCGGGGCGCGCCCCAGAGCCGCTCCGTGCCGGTCATATCCACCCAAGCCTCGTCGATGGAATACTGCTCCACCGCCGGGGAAAACTGCCGCAGCAGCTCCACAAAGTGCCGGCTCGCCTGGACGTACAGAGCGTAGTCCGGCTCCACTACGGTCAGCTCCGGACATTTTTCCAGTGCCTGAAACAATGGCTCGCCGGTCTGAATGCCGTATTTTTTCGCCGGGATGGATTTTGCCAGAATGATGCTGTGCCGGGATTCTTTGTCTCCCGCCACCACGGAAGGAACGTCACGCAAGTCGGTTTCCTCCCCCAGCACCTTCACCCGGTAGGCGGCGCTCCAGCTTAAAAACGCCGAGTTGGCGTCCACATGAAAAATCACCCGCTCCGCCACGTCAGTACACCTTCCTCATCAAACACCAGCAATGGGTGCGGATGGTGTATTTCAGTTCGAACAGCCACTGCCGCTCCCCCACTGTCGCCCGGCACAGAAACACCCGCGCCTCAATGCCCACATACTGGATTTCCTTCACGCTGATAACCTCGTCAATATCCACCCGGATCAGGCCGTGCGCCTCGTCCTCCATGCGCAGCCGCAGCGGGCGGATCTCCCCGCAGGCACTGCAAACCGAAATCACATCCACCGGACACATCTTCCCCGCCACCATGGCTTCCTCCCTTCGTTTTCTGTATTATAGCACGTTTGTTCGAATTTTGAAAGTGGAATTTTGTGGTTGCACAGGCGCCGCGTATCTGGTATAATCTTGACGAAAACATCAACACCCGCAAGGGTCGCCCCTATGTGGACGTTTCAAAAAGTGCAGCACGATACGGAGAAAGCCTATGCTGAAATACCCCTGTCTTGTCCTCGACCACGACGACACCGTTGTGCAGAGCG
>CAMAKJ010000068.1 GCA_945836055.1 uncultured Clostridia bacterium
TGTGATCCTCGATCTCGGCAGCTTCCCGGGTCTGCACCAGCTCGAAGCAGTCCACGCGGGAGCCGTCCACTTCCACCTGCATGTCGCCCCGGCGGATGATTTCGCCCTCAAAGGCGGTGGCGAAGGCCACGGGGATGTCAATGTTGGTGATCTTCAGCTTGATGTCCCGGGCTTCCAGAGAGGTGGCGTTCCACTTGGAGGTATCCAGCTGCTGAATCAGGGACTTAGGCACCCGGAACATGTTCTCGGTCTCGTTGGAGACAACGGGGAAGCCCAGGCAGATGGCGCCGGCGCCGTAGGAAACGATCTCGTCGGACAGGGGCTTGTAGGCGTTGACGAAGGCCTTGACCCGGTCCATGGTGTACTTGGCCAGAGCCTTGAAGTCGCCGGGGGTCACGTTGCCGAAGATCAGGGCGGCACGGACGGCCACGGAGACAACGTGGATGACGGACTGCATCTCATAGCCCAGAGGCACAACCCGGACGTTCTCGCCCAGCTTCATGCCGGCGTCGAAGCAGTGCTTGATGGAGTCGCCGGTCAGGGTTACCAGAATGCCCTGAGCCTGGTAGGACTTCGCCAGCGCTACGGTCTCGGCGGGATCCTCCGCGCCGCCGATGATAACGGCAACGCCGGGGATGTCGCCGGTGACCAGCGGCACGCCCAGGTTCCGGACGAAGGCATCGGTCAGGTGGCCCATTTCAGGCTCGGTGTAAGGCTGGGCGCCGTGCAGGTATTTCAGCGCTTCCAGGAATTCAGCGCACAGGGCGGACGCGATGCCGCTTTCAAAGGCGTCGTGGAGGCGGTTGTTGCGGGTCATCTTGGCCTTGATGGTGTCCATGGCGGCCTTCATCTCACCCAGAGTGGTGATCTTCACTCCGGTGACGCCGTAATAGCAGGGCAGGCTGTACGCGGTGCCGGGGAAGGACACAGGCTCGCTCTCGCCGTAAGCAGCGATGGCTTCATCAATGGCGGCTACGGTGCGGGCGTAGTTATAATCGTTGCCGCCAAAAACTCTTTCAAAAAGTGTCACGGTATTTCCTCCTATTTTCATTTTGGAATCATTCGTCACGATCCAGAATCGCTTTGATTTTCCGAATTTCTTCGATTGCCGCTGGGCTGAAATCGTAGGGAGATTTTCCCTGGCGGTCGGCGTCCATAATGTCGGTGTTGTAGTGGATGAAGCCCAGCAGATCCTCCTGGGGGATGGAGGCTTTTACGAAGTCCTCGTCCTTGCCGTCGCGGATCTTATTGGCCACCACCCGTACCCGGGTCACGCCAAGATCCTTGGCCAGGCGCTTGACGTTGTGGTAGGTCTGCACGGACCGGGCGCCGGGTTCGATGACCACGATGAACTGATCCATGTTCGCCGCGGTGCCCCGTCCCAGGTGCTCCAGACCCGCTTCCATGTCCATAATGACCACATCGTTTTTGCGGTAGGTCAGCGCGGACAGGATTGCCTTGAGCATCACATGCTCGGGGCAGACGCAGCCGCTGCCGCCCACGTCCACAGTGCCCATCACCAGCAGCTTCACACCGTTGACCTCCTTGGAGAAGGTGTCGGGGATGTCTGCCACATAGGGGTTGAGCTTGAAGAACTTGTTGGCGGCGTTGGCGCCGGTGCGCTCCTCCACCAGGGTGCGCATTTTGGAGATAGGGACGATGGCATCCACTTCCTCCTGGCGCAGGCCCAGAGCCAGCCCTAAGTTGGCGTCGGGGTCTACATCGGCGGCCAGAACGGTGCGTCCCTCGTCGGCGTAGAGCCGGGCCAGCGTAGAGGCCAGCGTGGTTTTTCCCACGCCGCCCTTACCGGTAATCGCTAGTTTCATTGGAAAAAGACCTCGTAATTAAAATCTCACTGTCATTCCGAGGAGGGCAAAGCCCGACGTGGGAATCCGTACCCCTTGCAGTCCGCAAGAAGGCCGGATTGCCACACCAGTCTGCGGACTGGTTCGCAATGACATGCCTAAAAATCAGATGCCCAGGGCGGCGCGCTTATCTTCGATGCACGCGATCATCTTGTCGCCCAGCTTTTCGATGTCGGTCTCCACCACGAACTTGGCCTCGACCCACTCCTTGACGCCGTCCTCGCCCTGAAGCAGGCGGGTGACCTCATCGGAGCCCTTGGAGTAGGGATCCACGCCCAGGAAGGTTTCAATACCGGTAGCCACCACGTAGTTGCCGATGGAGACGGCCTTCTCGGACATCCATTCGGGGGCGCAGCCCACCACGGGAACCTGGGAAATGTGAATGCCCCAGTCCTTGGCAATATCGGCGGCCAGAATCATCATACGGGAAATATCCACGCAGGAGCCCATGTGCAGAACGGGAGGAATGCCTGCCAGCTCGCAGACACGCTTTAAGCCGTCGCCGCAGTATTCCTTAGCCTGGACGGGATCCATCAGGCCGGCCTTGGCGGCAGCCTGGGCGGCGCAGCCGGAGGCGATGATGATGATATCGTTCTCCAGCATCTTCTTCATCAGGCCGATATGGGCGGAGTCGGGACGAACCTTGGGGTTGTTGCAGCCGACCATAGCCACAGCGCCCCGGATGACGCCGGAGTGGACGCACTCGATCAGGGGCTTGGTGGTGCCGAACTCGTCCACCTGGGAGTTGGCGACGCCGTCGAGCACCTTCTTGATGGCCTCCACGGAATAGCCCACGCGGGCGTTCTGCTTCAGGCTGGGGATGTTGATCATCTCGGGATTCCGGTTCTTGAAGTTCTCAATGGCCATTTTCACGATGGCCTTGGCGTTCTCACCGGCGTTGGCGGCGGAGAAGCGGATGAACTCGGAGTCGGGCATCCGGGCGATGGGGGAGGTGGTGATGAACTTGGTGTGGAAGCACTTGCTCAGGGGGCCCAGTGCGGGGAAGATGCACTGCACGTCCACGACGATGGCTTCGCAGGCGCCGGTGAGCACCACGCTCTCCTGGTTCAGGTAGTTGCCTGCCATGGGAATGCCGTGACGCATGGCAACCTCGTTGGAGGTGCAGCAGACGCCGGAAATGGTGATGCCCTTGGCGCCCACGGACTTGGCCAGAGCGATCATTTCGGGATCGCCTGCGTAGTAAACGATCATTTCGGACAGGGAGGGATCATGGCCGTGTACCACGATGTTGACGTTGTCCTTCTCCATAACGCCCAGGTTCGCGGTGGTGTCCACGGGCTTGGGGGTGCCGAACAGCACGTCGGAGAACTCGGTGCCCATCATGGAGCCGCCCCAGCCGTCGGACAAACCGGCGCGCAGAGCCTGACGAATCAGGGCTTCGGGCAAGGAAGAGCAGCCCATATGGGTCATATGCAGGGACTGGGAAACCTCCCGGTCAATAGCCCGGGGCTCGATTTCCGCCTTGTGCCACAGCTCCTGGGTGTACTCGGGAGCGCGCTTCAGGAAGCGCTGGGTGCCGAAGGGCTTGCCGTACTCCAGCAGGCCGGTCTCGGCGACTTCGTGAGCCAGGTCGTAGATGTCCTTGCCATCAGTCTCGATGCCCCACTCCTTGGCAATGCGAATGAGCTTTTCAGGATCCTTGACGGTGTAGTTGCCGCCTTCCTTGGTCTGGTACAGGGTATGGCAGATTTCGCGGCCGTGGTCGGAGTGCGTAGCAGAGCCGCCGGCGGTGAAACGCAGGTAGTTACGGGCGACGATACCGTGCACGTCGCAGCCGCAGATGCCCCGGGGAGCCTTCTTGGTAATCCGGCAGGGGCCCATGGAGCAGATACGGCAGCAGGTACCGCTTTCACCGAATCCGCAATGGGGGGTCTGGTTCTTGACCCGCTGCTGCCAGGAATCCGCGCCAACCTTCTTGCCGTTTTCCAGCAGGGAATTGGTGGCTTCTTCCATCTCCTCAACAGTTGTCAAATAAGCCCAATCCTTCAAAGTGATTTCCTCCTAATCATTTGATACTTTGAAAACCGATATGTACCCTATGCTAGTCATAGCGTATCGATAATATTGTACTCATTTAAAGGAAGATTGTCAATCGTGGAAATAAACACATTTTCCCTTTATTTTATATCCCCGGTGGGGGGATTTTTGGCGATTTCTTTAAAGCCAAGGAAAATGGCAACTTTTGGGAGCTTTTTTCACGGAAGGCGCGAAAAAACCGGCCGCCGAAAACCTCCGGCAGCCGGTGAAAATCAATCCAGTTTGATGGGTTCTTCCGGTACGACCTCGCTGGTCAGCAGGCCGTGCTCCTGCAGCCATTTGACGGTATGTACGGAATCGGCGAAGACGGAGAAGCTCGCGCCGGTGGAATAATTGCCGTTTTCGGCCCAGAGGCTCACATAAACCGCGCGATCCTTGTAGTAGTCCTGGTCGTAATCGGAATACTCCCAGAAGTAGCCCAAATGATAGCTGCCGTCCTGGTTCATGGTGCGCTCGTCGCAGTCGGCACGGACGGCGTCCAGCAGGGACTGAATCAGCTCCGGTGTAATCTGGTCGTCCCGAAGCACCTTGCCGTCCGCCTGAATCTCCGTGACCTCACTGGGGACAAAGGTGTCCCGGTAGCCCGACCGGGCGTTCTGCCAGACCTGCTCCCAGCGACTCATGTACTCGTTGACGATTGCGCCCTGCTCCAGATTTGCCCAGATATAGTAGCGCCGGGTCATGGTATGACCGTTCTTCAGCTTGTAGGACAGGGTAATGTAATCGGTTTGCAGCGCCGGCTCGTCCTCGCTGTAGCCGCCGTCGCCGTAGTAGAAGCCTTCCTCCGGCATGGACACGTTCTTCTCCCGCTCCTCCCGGGACAGGATATAGGACAGAGGATAGGAGCCGCCATCCTCGATATGCGTCTGAAGCGCCATGGCGTGCAGGGTGGTCATCTGGTTGATGTCCGTCTCCTGGGTCAGCTCCACGCCGTGGCTATAATTGTAATTGCTGCTCAGGGTCACGGACTGGACGTCCTCCGGGGCGGGAATCCGGTTTTCAATGCCCAGCACGTCAAAGTATGTGGCCAGCAGGCTCACGGCGGTGACGGCGGCGAGAATTCCCAGCCCCGCCCAGCTCCGAAGCCCGAACACCCGGGTGCTGCGCGCCAGGAACATCTTCGCGCCGAACCAGCCCACGAAGATGCCGCAGAACAGAAGGAAGTACAGCAGCGCATTGCTGCTCGGGCTGCCGCCGGAGCTGAGGATGATTCCCGCTGCCAGCACCGCCAACGCGCCGCCCGCCACGGCGCAGACCACCTGAAATACCGGCCGCAGCACGGGAAACGCGATGGCGTCTCCGGCGCATTCCAGATCCCGTCTGCGGTACAGCAGCAGTCCGACAGCGGCAAACACGACGCCCACCGCCGCCCAGACAGCCAGCACAGCGAGTCTGCCGCCGTCGACGCTGAAGGAGGCCACCATTTCGCTTTCCCGACCCATAAACTGAATGCACAGCTCGTTATAGTCCTGCACCTGGACGCAGGCTTCCTCCGTCATTCCGGCGACGGGGGTCAGCAGATTGCCCCAGCCTCTGGGGGTCACAACGCCGAAGAGCATGGGGGTGTAGATGGTGCTGATGATGAAATAGAGAATGTACGCCCCAAAATTCAGCACCGCATACACCGCCGCCATGGCGAACCGGTTTCCGGTGCAGAACACACTGAACACCGCGATGCCGAAAAAGGCGATGAACTGCAAATTGGCACCCAGGAACCACAGCAGGCCAATCTGCCATGCGTTTGTCACAACGGTTGCGTTCAGCAGCGGAAGGGACAGCAGCGCCATCACAGCCGTGGGAATCAGGGAAAACAGCAGCCCGGAGACCACGTTGGTCACAAACAGCGTTTCCCGGCGCACCGGCATAGCGTGTAAGGCGTTGCACATCCGGGAATTGTACAGATCGCCGAAGAGCAGCATGGCAACCAGCGGCGCGAAGAACAGATTCACAAAACCCATGATCTGAATGTTGCCCGCCATCCGGGAGGCAAACCAGAAAGACTTCCCCATGTTCCGGTTATTCTGGTACAGCATCACCATGCCCAGAACCAGGCACAGCGTATACAGTCCCATCACCGGCGCAAACCGGGTCAGACTTTTCTTGAAGATGGTTTTCTCAAAGCAGGATGTTTTTGACTTCATAGTTCACACCTCCCAGTTCGTAAATGAAGATTTCCTCCAAAGACAGGGGCAGTACGTCAAAGTAGGCGGGCTTGGCTGCCGCCGCCTTGGTGCTGACCTCCCAGGCCTGCCCCCGGACGACGAGGGTTTTCAAGCGCCCGGAGGTGCTTTCGTGGAGAATGTCCAGCCCCTGGGGGGTGTCCCCCACCAGCTGCAGCTTCACGGTGCTGCCCTGCATGTCCGCCAGGCTCTTTTCCAGAAGCATTTTTCCGTGGTTCATGATGCCCACATGGTCGCACACATCCTCCAGCTCCCGCAGGTTGTGGGAGGAGATCAGCACCGTGGTGCCGTGCTCGGCAACGTCGGAGAGAATCAGGCTCATCACCTGCCGCCGCATCACCGGGTCAAGGCCGTCCACCGGCTCGTCCAGAATCAGCACTTCGGGGCGGGTGCACACCGTGAGGTAAAAGGCCGCCTGCTTCTGCATGCCCTTGGAATAGCGGCGGATGGGTGTCTTGGCGGGAAGCGCGAACACCTCCCGGAGCTTTTCAAACAGACCGTCGTCAAAGCCGGGGTACATCCCCCGGTAGAATTTCCGCATATCCTCCAGGTTGGCGGAGGGATAGTAGAAAACCTCGTCGGGGATATAGCCGATGGTTTTCTTGACCCCGGGGTTTTCGTAAACCGGCTGTCCTCCGACGGTAATCTCGCCGCTGTCCGGGCGGTAGATGCCGGTCAGATGCCGGATGGCGGTGGATTTGCCCGCGCCGTTGGGGCCCACCAGACCGTAAACCGCTCCCTTGGGCACCGTCAGCGTCAGATCGTCCAGGGCCTTGAAATCGCCGAAGGACTTTGTGACATGTTTCATTTCAAGCATTGCCCTTATCTCCTTTCTCAATGCGCCAGACCAGCTCGCCCCGGGTTACCCCCAGCGCCAGCAGCGCCGCGGTGGTCTCGTCAAATTCCAGAAGCAGCCGCCCCTTCTCCTGTTCCTGCAGCTTTTCGCCGCCGCAGACAAAGCAGCCCTTTCCGGCCACGGTGGCAATCCACCCTTCCGCTTCCAGCTGCCGGTAGGCCCGCTGAATGGTATTGGGGTTGATGGCCAGCTCCGACGCCAACTCCCGGACGCTGGGCAGCTTTTCCCCCGGCTGCAGCACGGTGCTCGCAATCTGCTCCCGGTAGCCGTCCACAATCTGCGCGTATATCGGCCGCGCATCCCGGTAATCCAGATGTACCATGGTGTCCCTCCTAACTGTACTATTTGTATTAGTACAGTTAGTATAACACGGCACGCCTCCCCCGTCAATCCGGGGAAGTTTAAGATTGTATAAAGAAAATGCGAAATGCAGAATGCAAAATGCTGAATGATGGCGTCCGCTTCGCGGACAAATTTCAATGTGCTTATCAGGATAACTCAGCAAACCGGTAAATTGGGATTTATCGTTTCTTCGAAACGATGGCATTCTGCGAATGCCGGGGAAAACGGATTGCCACACCAGCCTGATGGCTGGTTCGCAATGACATCGTTTTTCGTTTTCTCTCTATTCTATCGCAGCGTCACGTTGCAGCGGTATGTCATTGCGAACCAGGGTGTATTTTGTAAAGGAAGGTTTTACCCCCTTCGCAAAATACACATGACTGCGGCTCATTTGTGGTGAAATGAATTGCGGTTTTGTGGGAAAGGAGTTTTTTCATAAGCTGCAATCATTATCCACGAAAGGAGTCTGCAATGAAATCTTTATTTGAAGCTATGGGTGGGACAAATCGGCAATGCGGGGATTTCTTTATCCCAGAGATAGCCTTACCCGACACGCCTAAAAACCCTATTGGAAAATATGGCCGAATGCGCCATCGCTACCTGAAGCAGCATCGCGAAGTGCTCTACAATGCCATGGTTCTGGATGGAACACTCTGGAATCACCTTGCCGACGTCGATAAGACCTTCAAAAAGCGTATGGATGTGCTTATTCTCGGCATGAAGGAGAAGCAGGGTATCACAGAGGAGCTGAAAGCCCGTGACCCTATGGCATGGGTTGGTGCCATGAACAACATCTGCGATGCTGTGGAAGAAATCCTCTTTGCGGAGGTGATCTACGTATGAGATATGCAGATTACCTTGCTGCCTTGGACAAGCACATTGCCTCCCACCCTCTGAAATTGGGGGATGGCGAGTCGGTTTTAGCACTCCTGTATGAGAGCTATGAAGACTTGCAGGGGTGCAGCAGCGGACATATCAAAGAGGATTTCCATGAGCTGTACCGTCTTCTGAATGGGATGCCGCTGAGAGACATGGACAAGATCATCAATCCCATCTGTACCCTCTGCCGGGATCATGAACAGTCCGGCTTTATCCACGGCGTTCAGGTAGGCGTCCGACTGGCTCGGGAAATTATGGAATAAGCAAATGGACCGTCTCCGAAAATGGGGACGGTCTTTTGCTGCCATCTCCCGGATGATCTCCATATCCCGCCTGTGGTGCTCCATGGTCAGGGCATT
>CAMAKJ010000069.1 GCA_945836055.1 uncultured Clostridia bacterium
TTTACAGCGTCAGCAGCTTTTCAAAGCTGTCCACCTTTGCCGCGTAAGCCTCCGGGTTTCCGAAGCCGTAGCTTGCCCAGAGAAAGGGGACGCCCGCTTCCACGGTGGCTTCGTAATCCCCCTGGGTGTCGCCGACGTAGGCGCAGCTGGTGATTTGGTATTTGTCCATCAGGGCGCGGATGGTTTTCCCCTTGCTGGTGCCGGTGTCGCCGAAGCACAGGTGCCCGGTGATATAATCCGTCAGGCCCAGCTTGGAGATACACAGCTCCGGGTAGCCCTGCTGGCTGTTGCTGACGATAAACAGGCGGTGGTTCTTTGCCAGCTCCGCCATGGTTTCCGCCACCTTCGGGTAGCCGATGCGGCAGGGGTTTTCCTGCAGGTAGCGGTTTTCCGTGGCCATGCACCGCTCCATCAGGGCATACCGCTCCGGGAGCGGAATGGAGGCAAACAGGTTGTCGGCAATCTCCGTCATCACCTTGCCGAACTGGGACTTCAGCATCTCCGCCGTGACGCAAAGGTGCGCGAGCCCCTCCTTCCGCAGCTGGATGTTATACCCCTCCGCCACCAGCGCCCGGGAATCCCAGAGGGTGCCGTCAATGTCGAAAATCAGGCTTTCGTAGTTCATGCGCCCTCCAGATGCCGCTGAATCCGGCCCACGATCATGTCCAGCGCCACTAAATTTTTGCCGCCCTCGGGGACAATGACATCGGCATATTTCTTACTTGGCTCCACATACCGCTCGTGCATGGGCTTGACCGTATCCTGATACTGCTGCAGAACGCTTTCCAGGGTACGGCCCCGCTTGTTCACGTCCCGCTTGATCCGGCGGCACAGGCGGATATCCGCGTCGGTGTCCACAAAAATCCGGATGTCCATGAGATTGCGCAGATCCTCGTTCTCGAAAATCAGAATGCCCTCTACGATGATAACCTTTTTCGGCACGATGTGGATGGTCTCGTCCGAACGGTTATGGACGGTGAAGTCGTACACCGGGCACTCGATGGCGTGGCCCCGGCGCAGCTCCTCCAGATGGTAGACCATGAGGCTGGTGTCGAAGGCGGCGGGCTCGTCGTAGTTGAGCTTGCTCCGTTCCTCGTAGGTCATGTCGTCGTGGCGCTTGTAGTAGTTGTCGTGGCTGATGACGGTGACCATGCCCTCGAATTTGGTGATGAGGTTGTTCATGAGGGTGGTTTTGCCGCTGCCGGTGCCCCCGGCAATGCCGATGACCAGAATGTCGTTGTCCATGTAGGTTACCTCTCTGATTTGGAATAATTTCGGGAAATGCTGAATGAAGAATGCTAAATGAAGGTGTCCGCTTCGCGGACGAAATGGAAAGTGATTTCCGAAGGAAATACCTTAATTCGGCATTTCGCATTTTGCATTTTGCATTCTGCATTCCCCCGCCAAACTGCAATTGCGCTGTCGTTCCCCGGGTTTATCAACTCTCGCCCTCCAGCAGCTCCCGGGACAGACGGAGAATGTCCCCGTCCGGAAGGCTGTTGGTGAGAACCACCTCTCCCGGGCCGTTCTCCAAAAGGCCGGCCTCTTCCAAACGGCGGCGGGTTTCCCGGGCAGTGCCGTCGCCCCCGTCCAGCAGGGCGACTTCCTCTCCCAGCACCCGGGAGATGGCCTTTGCCGCGAAGGGATAGTGAGTGCACCCCAGCACCACCGCGTCCAGCTTCCCCAGGTACGGGGCAAACAGCGCCTTCAGCAGCGCCTCGGTCTCCGGAGAGTCCGCCCTGCCCTGCTCCACCAGCTCCACCAGTCCGGGGGCCGGGAGCTTATAGACCCGGGAAACCGTCTCATAGCGGTGCATGAGATTCTCGAATTTTTCCTCCCGCAGGGTCATGGGCGTGGCCATGACGCCGATACCGGCCCCGGGAAACCGGTCCGCCGCCAGCTTCAGGGCGGGCTCGATGCCGATGACAATCAGCTCCGGATAGGCCGCGCGCAGATCGCCGATGGCGGCGGAGGTGGCGGTATTGCAGGCCACCACCAGGGCCTTGACGCCCTGCTCCACCAACCGGCGGGCGGCGGCAAAGGTCAGCGCCTCCACCTCCTGCTTTGTCCGGGTGCCGTAGGGGGCGTTGGCGGAATCGCCGAAGTAGAGGTATCGCTCTCCCGGCATCACCCGCCGCAGATGCCGCAGCACGCTGATGCCGCCGACGCCGGAGTCGAATACCGCGATATAATCCTGTTTGGTGTTCATGCTGTCACCTGATTGTATGTTTTCTCTATATTACCAAATTCCGCCGCTTCTTGCAATGGTTCGTCTGACTTTTTCGGGAAATTTTGCGCATCGCGTCCGGGACGGTTGCTTTTTCGCGGAGCAGCCTTTATAATGGTTCAAAATACCGGGGAGGGATTTATATGGATTTACACATCGGCAGTATGGAGAAAGGCCCGCGGAACGCCATTACGGACGTAGCCGGGGTGCGGGTGGGGCACTGCACTGTGGACAGTGAAACTCACAAAACCGGCGTGACGGTGATTCTGCCCTGTGAGGACGACATTTTCCGCAGCAAAATGGTTGCGGCGTACCACGTTCTCAACGGCTTCGGGAAAACCGCCGGGCTGATGCAGATCGGGGAGCTGGGCACCCTGGAAACCCCCATCGCCCTGACGAACACCTTAAACGTTGGTCTGGTGCACGACGCCATGGTGGAATACATGTGCCGTCAGGCGGAGCGCCGGGGATATCCCATCTATTCCGTCAATCCGGTGGTCTGCGAGTGCAACGACGCATCCTTAAACGACATCCGCCACCGGGCGGTGGGCCAGGCGGAGGTCTTCGCCGCCATTGACAGCGCATCGGCGGACTTCGCTTTGGGGGACGTGGGCGCGGGCAAGGGCATGACCTGCCACGACCTGAAGGGCGGCATCGGCTCCTCCTCCCGGATTGTGGAGGTGGACGGGGAGCGGTTCACCCTGGGCGTGCTGGTGCTGACCAACCACGGGTGCCTCCGGGATCTGACCATCGGCGGACAGAACGTAGGCGCGGACATCGAAAAGCGCATCCGGGAGGACACCCCGGACGAGGGAAGCTGCATCATGATTGTAGGCACCGACCTGCCGGTAACCTCCCGGCAGCTGGGGCGGATCATTCGCCGGTGCAGCGTGGGTATGGCGCGGCTGGGCAGCTACATCGGCCACGGCAGCGGCGAGGTCATGGTGGGCTTCTCCACCGCCAACCGCATCCCGGCGGAGGGCGGGTGTCTGAATTTCCGCTGCATCCACGAATCCCACATGGACGACGCCTTCCGGGCAGTGGCGGAGGCCACGGAGGAAGCGGTGCTCCGCTCCATGCTGGAAGCGAAGCCCGTCACCGGCTACTCCGGCAAGGTGCGCCGGAGCCTCAGCGAGTTCTGGCCGGGATAACAGAGAATCAGCCGCTGCTGCCCAAACGGGCAGCAGCGGCTTTGTCTTTTCTTACACGTTTTCAAATTCCCGGATCAGTTCCCCGAATACAGGCAGGCTCTTCTGAATCATCTCATAGCTTACGCAGTAGCAGATGCGGAAGTAGCCCGGACAGCCGAAGCCGTCGCCGGGAACGAGCAGCAGATCCTTCTTCTTCGCCGCCTGAGAAAAAACGTTGGCGTCCCCGCCGGGGGCCTTGATGAACAGATAGAACGCCCCGTCGGGCTTGGCCATTTCATAGCCCATCTGGGTCAACCCCTCATACAGCGCCTTCCGGTTCCGGTCGTAGCTCTCCAGATCGGGACGCAGCTGGGCGCACCGGGCGATCACCTTCTGCCACAGGCTGGGGGCGCAGACGTGACCACAGGCCCGGGCAGCGCCGGCCACGGCGGCATACAGTTCTTCGCCGTCCGCTGCCTTCCGGGGAACGTACACATAGCCGATTCGTTCGCCGGGGAGGGACAGGGACTTGGAATAGGAATAGCAGATAACAGTATTCCGGTAGATTCCCGGCAGGAAGGGCACCTCCACGCCGTAGGCAAGCTCCCGGTAGGGTTCGTCAGACACAATATATATGGGGTGGCCGTATTCCCCCGCTTTCTTCTCCAGCAGCGCCGCCAGCTTCTCCAGGGTCTGCCGGGTGTAGACCACGCCGGAGGGGTTGTTGGGGGAGTTGAGGATCACCGCCTGGGTATTGGGGGTGACGCGTTCCTCCAGCGCCGGGAAGTTGATCTGGAAGGAGGGCACGTCCGGGGGCACCACCTGGAATTTCAGCCCCGCTTCTTCCGCGAAGGGCTTGTACTCCGGGAAATAGGGAGCGATGGCGAGAACCTCCCCGCCGGGCACCGCCAGCGCCCGGAACACGCTCACCAGCTCCGGCGCCGCGCCGCAGCCGAGGAAGAATTCCTCCGGCACGGTATTGACCCCGTACCGGGCGTTCAGGTCGTCGGAGATGGCCTTCCGGGCGGCATAGTCGCCCACGGCGGAGGTATAGCCGTGCACCTGCAGGGAATCGGTGTCCGCGAGAATCCGGCAGACGGCTTCGTTCACCTCTTTGGGCGAGGGGATGGAGGGGTTGCCCAGAGAATAGTCGTAGACGTTCTCCCGTCCGACAACGGCGGCGCGCTGGCAGCCGTACTCAAACAGATCCCGGATGCAGGAGCGGTTGGCTCCCAGGGCGTAAGCAGATGGATTCAGCATATATGATACCTCCAAATTTCGGTAATTACCGTATTGCTCGAATAAGCGCTTCCTTTAGCATTTTGCATTCAGCATTTACAGCTCGTACAGGGGTTTTGCCGGATGGTAGGGCTGGGGCTTGTAGGTGATGGAGCGGATGGGCTTGCCCTCGATGCCGTATTTGGGGTTGTAGCCAAATAGGTTTACATAACGCATAAGATCGTCCTTTTCCTTCTCCATTTCCGCCATCACCGCCACGGTAGCCAGCACATCGTCCACCGCCCGATGGGAATTGACCACCTTTCCGGAAAGGCCGTAGGCTTCAATGGCGCTGCACAGCTTATGGGGGTAGCTGTGGCGGTCGCGGTAGACGGTGAGCAGGTCCAGCTTGTCCTTACCCTGGAGAATGGCGGGATCGCCGTCCCGCAGAAGCATGTAAAACAGGAAACTCAGGTCAAAATGGGCGTTGTAGGCCAGCAGCAGGGCATTGCCCTGCACCATCTCGGCGATATCCCGGCACACTCTGGGTTTGGACAGCCCCCGCTCCCGCAGGTCCTGGGTGGAAATGCCGGTGAGCTCCTGAATTTTCGGCGGCACAAACCCGCCGGGGGACAAGGTCACCAGCTCGTCGTACTCCCGGGTCACCTTCGGCGCGCCGTCCACCCGCTCCAGAACCACGGCGGCAAATTCAATGATCTCATCCCGGCTGTAGGAAAGTCCGGTGGTCTCGGTGTCGAACAGCACCAGACGGTCGTATTGGGAAAACAGCGTCTCAAAATTGGGCATATGTCTTTCTCCTGTATGTCTTGTATATGCTTGTCGGATTCCGTCGGTAAGACGGCAAATTGGCGGGGATGCCCCCGCGGGCAATGCGTGTTTGGGTGGTCGGTAATCGTTACGCCATTGGGCACGCTCGGTTCGTTACAGAACAGTAAATTGGAATTTGTGCACCTGACGTCATCGGCCTACGGCCGACGCAATGCTGCGCATTGCAAGGAACGGATTGCCACACCAGTGTGCGCACTGGTTCGCAATGACATACCGCTGCAGCGTGACGCTGCGATAGAATAGAGAGAAAACGAAAAACGATGTCATTGCGAACCAGCCCTCAGGCTGGTGTGGCAATCCGTTTCCCCCGGCATTCGCAGAATGCCATCGTTCCGAAGGAACGATAAATTCCAATTTTCTAAACTGTGCCGGCGTTCAGTTAAGCAGCTCCATGGCCCGCTGGACCTTGCTCTTTTCCTCCGGGGTCAGGCCGAATTCCGCCGCCAGCGCTCCGGCGAAGGAAACGGCGTCAGCCTGGGAACCGGCTTTCAGCTCCACTTCCACCTCGGCAAAGGGAAGCGCCTTCCCGCCGCCCAGCAAGCATCCCTGATCCAGCGCCAGCTCCACCAGGGCGTCCCCGGTTTCCACGGTTTTCGCCAGCCGGGTGAACCGGGCGGCGCAGACCTCCGTCACGCCCTGCGCCGTGAGGGTCAGAAGCGCCCCCGGCGCGCCCTGCCGCACCAGCGTTTCAACCGCGTCGCCGATACAGCCGCATTCCGTCTCCCATTCCCCCCGGCTGCCGTCAGGCAGGGGCGTTTTCAGGGTGCAGACGGATTTCCCGTTTTCATACCGCCGCCGCAGCGTCCACTTGCGCCGGCGCAGCGCAAAGTCCCGGGTGTCATAATAAACGGTTTCCATGGAAATCTCGGTAAAGATCCCGAATTTCTCCCGGATAGCGGCGATTTTCTCCTCGTCCGCCCGGTATTTCAGCTCAAATTCTCTGCCCATAGTCACTCCTGTATCGCTGATCCGCCTTGCTGGCGTCTGATTCCAGACAATTATACATCCATCCCGCCCGGGATGCAAGAATCTTTCCCGCCATTGCGAATCCGACAGCATAATTTTTCCCGGCGTGGTAGGATTTTGCTATCACAAAGGAAAGGCTGTGGTGAACGAATGACATCCATGGAAACATATCTGCGGCGGGGACGGCGAACGGTTCAGCACTTGCTGCTGCTCCCCGGTGTCCGCACCGGCGCGGCGGTGGCGGCCTGGGGCGGCAGCGCTTTTATCCTCAGCGCGGCCAGCCTGGGCAGCTACGCCCAGCCCCTGGCTATGGGTCTGGTTCTCGCCGTGGACGGCTGGCACGCGGCGGTGACCGCTCTGGGAGCCATGCTGGGCTACTGGGTGTTCTGGGGCACGGCGGGACTGCAGGGGCTTGTCTGGTCGGCGGCGGGGGGACTGCTGGCGGCACTGCTGGGAAAACGGAAGGCAGCGGAGGAACAGCCGCTGATGGTTCCCGCCATTGCCGCCTTTCTCACGGCGGTGACGGGGCTTCTGTTTCAGCTGGTGCTCCGGGACGCTGTGCCGGTGCCGGTGTACTTTCTGCGGATCGTCCTGGCCGCCGGGGCGGGGCTGCTGTTTCCCCAGGCGCTGCGCAGTCGGGACAGCGTCACCGACTGGCTGTTGGGGGGCGTTGCCGTGTTGGCGCTGGCTCAGGCGTCGCCCTTTCCCTATCTGGGACTGGGGTATCTGGCGGCGGGGGTGCTGGCCGTTTGCTGCCCGTTCCCCGCCGCAGCGCTCTCCGGGCTGGGGCTGGATCTGGCCCGGGTGACGGCGATCCCCATGACGGCGGTGCTGTGTCTGGCCAGCTTCCTGCGGCTGATTCCCTTCGAGCGGAAGTGGGTGCGGTATCTTGCCCCGGGGGCGGCGTGTCTCGCGGTGATGGCGGTGTGCGGCATCTGGGATTTTACGCCGCTGCCGGGGCTGGTGCTGGGCGGCGCCGCGGGAATTCTGCTCCCCCCGTCCCCGGAGAATACCCGCCGCCGGGGGGAGACGGGGCTTGCCCAGGTGCGGCTGGAGCTGGGAGCGGAGGTGATGGGCGTCACCCAGCAGCTCCTTCTGGAAACTGCGCCGCCCCCCATTGACGCTTCCGCCGTGCTGGAAAAGGTGCGCCAGCGGGCCTGCGGCAGCTGCTCCGCCCGTAACAATTGTCTGGAGCAGGCAAAAATGAACGTCTCCTGGCTCCAAAATCCTCTGGAAGCCCAGTGCCGTAAGTCCGGGCGTCTGATTCCGGAGCTGCGCCGGGGGCAGGAGCAGCTAAAGGCCCTGAAGGCCGACCACGCCCGGCAGTCGGAATATCGCTGGGCGCTGGTGCAGCAATACCAGTTTCTGGGGGAATACCTGCGCAGTCTCGCCGACAGCCTGCCCCGCCGGGGGCAGCGGCCACGGGCCTGGTTTCGCGCCGAGGCCGCCGCCCGCTCCCGGAGCCGGGAGAAAGCCAACGGCGACCGGTGCCTGGCCTTTCCCGGGCCGGAGTGCCGGTATTACGTGGTGCTGTGCGACGGTATGGGCACAGGGCTTGGGGCGGCGGAGGAAGGGCAGTCGGCGGGGGCGCTGCTGCGGCAGATGCTCACCGCCGGCTTTCCCGCGGCCAATGCGCTTCGCACCCTGAACAGCATCCTCGCCCTCCGGGGCAGCGCCGGAGCGGTGACGGTGGATCTGGCGGAGCTGTATCTGGACACAGGCCACGTAGTGTTATACAAGTGGGGCGCTGCCCCCAGCTGGATTCTGCGCCGCCGGGGGGCAGAAAAAATCGGGACAGCCACCCCACCGCCGGGGATTTCCGTGACGGAAGCCCGGGAAACGGTGGAGAAGCTGTCCCTGCGTCGGGGGGAGGCGCTGGTTTTGCTCAGCGACGGCGTGGATGGAGAGGGGATTCCCCGCCGGACTGACCTGACTCCGGACATGCCACCTGGGGAGCTGGCGGCGAAAATTCTGGAGTACGGCCGGGAGAGGCAGGAGGACGACGCCACAGCGGCGGTCATCCGTCTGCTCCCCGCGAGCCTGGAAGTATAGTATCACACCGGGAGCGCGAAAGCTGTCGAAACACAACATGTAGGAAGGAAAAATGCAGGAAAATCACAATATGTGGGGGAAGCCT
>CAMAKJ010000070.1 GCA_945836055.1 uncultured Clostridia bacterium
CGCAGCATTGCGTCGGCCGTAGGGCCGATCCCGTCAGGTGTAAAAATTCCAATTTGTCGGACAGCTGAGCAAAACCGATAAGCACTAAAATAAAAATCCGTATCCTTCAAAACAGGGCCGCCGCGTTTGAGGAATCCTGACCGGCGAACACATAGAAGCCCTCCAGCTCCGCAGGTACATCCAGACAGGTGTCCGCCATCGACCCCAGGTTTTCCATTTGGGAATTTTCCAGCAGAAGCTCCGGTACGTCCGTGAAGTAGCAGGCGGAAATCCCCGCCTGCAGATCCGCCGCCAGCTGCACAGCGGAGGCCATAAAGGAGGCGGTGTCCCTGGAATCCATGGTCTGGGCGTCGTACTGATAAAAATTCACCGTAACCAGAACCGTGCCGTCGCCGTCCGCGTCCAGCCACAGCGCTTCCAGCTGCCGCGCCAGCTCGCCGCGCACCGACTCAGACACATATTCTCCCGTAATCACCGCGACCTGATAATCCGGCTGTACCTGACTGTGCTTTTCCCATAGGAAATTCAGAAGCAGAACCAGCACCGCCGCTCCCAGCAGGATATACCATTTATAATAGCACCAGAAGGTGGCGAGCTTTTTCTTCATCCGTCATCCTCCGGGAAAAAGTCCTCAAACACGGGATAGAAAATCAGATTCGCCGTCATGACCGTCAGAGCCGGAACCCCCAGCAGCAGATAAAACACGCAGTACTGGTAAAACCAGAGGCAGACGCCCACCACCGCCATAGTAAAGGCAATGGCGCAGAAGGACCGCCCCTTTCCCGCGAAAATCAGCAGGAAGGCGTTCTTGATTACCCCGTAGAAGGGCAGACGTACCATGGCAATCTGCTGGAATCCAAAGACGGTAAGCCCCATGAGCACAAAGGCGTTCAGGAGAAACACCAGGGCATACACCGGCCCCAGAGCGCCGTTCACGGCGATAACCAGCCGCAGGGCGTACACCAGACTCCCCCACAGAAGCCCCATCAGCAGGGCAAATACAACAGATTGCTTGAATTCCCGCTTGAAGCTGGCAAGGAAGTCCTGCCATACCCAGACGTTCTTGTCCCGGATCGTCTGGATGCAGATAAAGTGCATGGCGGCAAAGCCCGGCCCCAGCAGAATCAGCCCGGCGAACATGCAGAGCAGCGCCAGGTAATCTCCGGTTTGACTGAAGAAAAACAGTCCCGCGAGAAAGGGCAGGGCGCAGCCTATGCACAGCAGATTGGCCCAGAACAGCGCCATGAACCGTTCCTCCAGAATCTGAAACCACCGCCCCGGGCCGCGCTTGCGGTATCCCCCCGGACTGTTGGAAAAATTGCTCCAAAATGAACCCATATTGACACATCCTTTTCCGATACTACAAAATATACTACGTTTTTCCGCGGGGCGCATCTATTTCACCCACTCAGTTTTGCTGTAATATTAACAAAAGGAAAGACGAAATTTATTTTATTTTGTATTATATATATAAATTCCACTGAGTTCAACCACTTTTCTCCGAGAACTTGAAAATCCGGCCGCCAGCGTGTATACTCACAGCGTCCACCCATTGAACGCAGACAGCGCCGCTGCCGGCGCTTTGAAAAAAAGGAGGTTCCCATGAAACTGATTTCCATTCATAACGACATCCTTACCGTAACCCTGGATGCCACCGGCGCCGTACTCCACAGCATTCAAAAGGACGGCCTGGAGTATTTATGGCAGGGCGATCCCGCCTACTGGGCGCGCAGGGACGCCAACCTCTTCCCCTATGTGGGACGTCTGACCGACGGTGCGTACCTACTGGACGGCAAGCGCTACCCCATGACCATCCACGGCTTTTGCATCGGCACCGACTTCCAGGTGACGGCCCAGGGAGAGGACTTTGCCCGCTTCACCCTGGAAAGCAGCGAGAAAACCCTGGCGATGTATCCGTTCCGGTTCGCGTTCCATGTGGAATACCGTCTGGAAGGCAGCCGAATCCGCAAAACCTGCCTGGTGGAGAACCGGGACGACCGGGAGATGTACTTCGGTCTCGGCGGACATCCCGGTTTTCAGGTACCCATCGGAGGCTGCGGCGCATTCGATGACTGGCAGCTGGTGTTTTCCCGGGAATGCGCCCCTGTCCGGGTGAACCTGGACCCGGCCAACTACCGGCTGGCCGGCACCGAGGAGCCATTCCCTACCCAAAACGGCACCACGATTCCCCTGACCCACAGCCTGTTTGACCTGGACGCAGTGGTTCTGAAGGATATGGACAGGGAGGTTTGCATCTGCTCGCCGAAATCCGAGCACAGCGTGCGGGTGTCCTATCCGGATATGCCGTTTCTGGGATTGTGGCACGCGCCGAAAACCGACGCGCCCTATGTGTGCATCGAGCCCTGGGTCAGCCTGCCCTCCCACAGCGCCTATGTGGAGGATCTGGCAAAACAGGAGTACCTGATCCATCTGCCGGCGGGGGAGACCTACCGCAATACCCTGTGCATCACCCTGACGTAATTTCACTCAAGGACGCAACGCCATGAAATATAAAACCCGTTTTCTGCTCTTTTTTGCCGCGATGATCCTGTTCCACCTGGCGTCCAACTTTGCCCATCCGGTTACGCCGACCATCATTCAGGAGCTGGCCCTGCCGGATTATATGTTCGGGCTGATGCTGGCGGTGATGATGATCGCCAATTTCCTGATGTCTCCCTTCTGGGGAAAAATCAACCTCTATATTTCCTCCCGGCAGTCCTTGTTTATCTGCTGCCTGGGGTATGGCGCGGCCCAGCTGGGCTTTGCCTATGCCACCACTCAGGCCGGCATTCTATTTGTCCGGCTGCTGGCAGGCGTGTTTATCGGGGGCATTTTCGTCAGCCTGCTGACCTATGTGGTGAACGTGGCGAAACCGGAGGATCAGGCCAAATACCTGACCTACAGCGCCACCATTCATTCCGTTTTCGGAGCCTTCGGCTACCTGATCGGCGGGCTGATCGGAGAATATTCCATACGGGCAGCCTTTCTCCTGCAGGCGGTGACGCTGTGCGCCGCGGGAATCCTGTTCCGTCTGTTCTGCCTTCCCGATGCCAGCAACACCGAAAAAATTTCCCCGGGGAAATGGATCCAGGACATCAATCCGCTGCGGGCGTTTCTGGACGGGAAGTATTTCATGAACACGGCCTTCGTGCTGCTGTTCGTCCTGAACGCCCTGATCAATCTGGGAAACACCGGCTTCGACCAGGCCTTCAACTACTATCTGAAGGATCAGCTGGGGCTGACCTCCTCCTACAACGGCATCATCAAGGCTGCCGTGGGGCTGGTGTCCTTTGTGTGCAACATGACGCTGTGCCTGTGGATTATCCGGAAGACCAATACCAGGCGGTCCATGGTCATGCTGGTATCCGTGTGCACCCTGGCCGCCGTGGGCACCGCGGTTTCCGGCCGCGCCGGTACGCTGATCGCCTGCGGTATCCTGCTCTACGCGGGCTATTCCGTCAGCGTGCCCGTGTTGCAGGATATGGTCGCCAGCCGGGCGAACCCCGGACAGAAAAACCTGGTGATGGGCTTTTACAACACCACCAAATCCCTGGGCAGTATCGTCGGCTCCCTGGTGGCGGGTTTTATCTACACGGTGCATATCCGGCTGCCCTTCCTCTGCGTGGCCGTGGTTTACGGCCTGAGCATTGTTGCGGCGGTGGGATATCTGTGCCATTGCCAAAAAAGCCGGGACTGACCGGCAATATTCATCAGAAAACGGGCGGTATGCCTTTGCGCATACCGCCCGTCTTTGTCAGGGGCTGGATGCCATCGCTGAGCGGATGGCGTCCAGAGACGCGGCAAGCTGCTCCTCCTTCAGACCGGAGTAATTGACGACCAGACAGTGCAGGTCGTCCGTGCCGTCGTGGTAGTAGCGGCTCAGCGGCGTGACCCGGATGCCGAGATCCTCCAGCTTTTGCTCCAGGGCGCGGTCGGACAGGGCGGTGTCCACCTTCAGAAGAAAATGCAGCCCGGCGTCCTGCTCCTGGATGGTCAGCTGGCTGGAAAAAGGGCAGGTTTTCAGCATGGAAATCACGGTATTGCGCCGGTTTTTGTAGAATTTCCGCATCCGGTTGATGTGTTTTTCAAAGTAGCCCCGGCTTAGAAACCGGGCCAGTGTGTACTGCTCGAAGCTGGGCACGGTGCAGCTGTAAAACCCCAGCCGGCTCTGAAACGCCGCCATCAGCCCGGCGGGAAGCGCCATGTAGCTGATACGGATGGAGGGGGCGAGGCTTTTGGAGAAGGTGTTCATGTAGATCACCCGCCCACCGGCGTCCAACGACTGCATGGCGGGCATGGGATGGGCGTCGAAGCGGAACTCCGAGTCGTAATCGTCCTCGATGATCCACTTCCCGCCTTTGTTCGCCCAGTCCAGCAGCTCCAGTCTCCGGCTCACCGGGGTGACGATGCCTGTGGGAAAGTGGTGTGAGGGGGAGCAGTGGAGCACGTCGGCCTGTCCCAGGCTCTCCGGGCGCACCCCCCGGTCGTCCATGGCCGCGCTGACGGTTTTCACGCCCCCGGCGGCGTAGACCCGGCGGATTTTGCCGTAGCCCGGCTCCTCCACGGCGTAGATTTTCTCCCGACCCAGAAGCTGGATCAGCAGGTTATACAAAAAGTCCGTCCCCGCGCCGATGAGGATGTTCTCCGGATCCACCCGCATCCCCCGGAAGGCCGCCAGGTGGCTGGCGATGGCCTGCCGCAGCTCCGGAACCCCCCGGTTGGGCAGGGGCTCCAGGAGGGCTTCGCCATAGTCCAGCATCACCTCCCGCTGCAGCCGGGACCACACGGAGAAGGGGAACTGCTCGGTTCCGTTGGCGGTCAGGTCCAGAATGAGGGGCTTTGGCTCGGCAGCGGCGGGCCGCTCCGGCGGCGTGGACGCAGGCACGGGACGTTCCACGGTCTCCACGAAGTAGCCCACCTTCTCCCGGGAGCCGATATAGCCCTCGGAGAGCAGCTGGTTGTAGGCCGCCTCCACGGTGATTTTGCTGACCTCCAGGTTTTCCGCCAGCGCCCGCTTGGAGGGCAGCTTTTCCCCGGGCTTCAGCGCTCCGGAGAGAATATCCTGCCGGATGCAGCGGTACAGCGCCTCGTAAAGAGGCACCCCGGGGGACTTTTTCAGTTCGTAGGTTAACATAACATTACCCCTTGCAGAATTGGGTGGAGAGCAGCGGAATGCAAACTGAAGAATGCTGAATGCAAAATGCAGAATGCTAAATGAAGGTATCCCCTTCGGGGATAAAATAATAAGAAGCGATTAAGGAACATTCCCTCCAGGTAATCAAGAAATTTCTTGCGTTCCTGCGTGTGTTTGCTTCATCCCGAAGGGATACCATCATTCAGCATTTAGCATTCAGCATTTCGCCACTGCCCGCGCAGGCGGCGGTATATCCGTTCGCCCCAGTCGAACAGCCTTTGGATGGCGAAGAATACCGTGGGCGTCATGAGCAGCAGGGTCAGCATCAGCAGCTTGGTCTGGGGCGTCGCCATGCGCAGCTCAAACAGCTCCCCCAGGAAGGTGAACACCGCCACCAGACACAGAAGCATTCCGCTCCATACGATTTTCCGGAAGGTTCCGAAGGGCTTGCACACCTGAAACAGCACCATCATGCCAACCACCGCCAGAATCCCGGCGCACACCGTGGTGATGGATTCTACGCTCAGGCCGAACACCGCCATGAACGCCTGACACACCAGCACCGCAAACACGTTGGTCAGCCCGCCAGGGAAGGCCCGGCGCAGCACGCCCCGGAGAAAATGCCCGGTGACCCGGTCATAATTCGGCTCCATGGCAAGGAAGAAGGAGGGAATCCCGATGGTCAGAGCGGAGATGATGGTCAGGTGCATGGGAAGCAGCGGATACGGCCAGTCGGTAAACAGGGTAATCACCGACAGGAACAGGGAAAAGATATTCTTCACCAGAAACAGCGTCGCCGCCCGCTGGATGTTGTTGATGACCCGCCGCCCCTCCGCAACAATGTGGGGCATTGCGGCAAAGTTGTTGTCCAGCAGCACCAGGCTTCCCAGCTGGCTGGCAGCCTGGGCGCCGGAGCCGAAGGCCACGGAGCAGTCCGCCTGCTTCATGGCCAGCAAATCGTTGACGCCGTCCCCGGTCATGGCCACCGTGTGCCCCTGCTTCTGCAGCGCCGCCACCAGACGGCGCTTCTTCTCCGGCGTCACCCGGCCGAACACCGCGTTTTCCGACACCGCCCGGGCGAAATCCTCGTCGGTTTCCAGGGCGGTGGTGTCGACGTATTTTTCCGCGTCCGCGATTCCCGCCCGGGCGGCAATGAGGCTGGCCGTGTGGGGATTGTCGCCGGAGATGACCTTCACGATCACGCCCTGCCGGGTAAAGTAGGCGAAGGTCTCCTCCGCCTGCTCCCGGACGCGGCTGCCCAGCAGAATCAGCGCCATGGGGGTCACGCAGTCCGGGTCAATCTCTCCCGGCGCGGGGTCACCGTCATATTTTGCCGCCAGCAGCACCCGGCAGCCCTGATCCGCCCAGCTTTCCACGGTGTCCTGGTATTCGTCAAACCGCCCGCCCAGAATGTACTCCGGCGCGCCCACCAGGAACGCCCCGTGCTCCCGGAACACGGCGGCGCTCCACTTGGCCTCCGGGGAGAATGGAATCCGTTTTTCGCAGACCCAGTCGCTTTCCCCGTCAAACAGCTCCCGGATGGCTTCGCCGGTGGCGTTGTCCGGCTGGGCATACATGGCGGTGAGCACCGCCTCCAGGTACTCCGGCGGGTCGTCGGACAGGGGAACCAGATTCTCCACGTCCATGTCCGGCTCGGTAATGGTTCCGGTTTTATCCACGCACAGCACGTCCACCCGGGCCAGTGTTTCGATGCAGTTCATATCCTGCACCAGCACCTTTTCTTTGCTCAGCTTCAGGGCCGACGCCGCCATGGCCACGGAGGTCAGCAGGTACAGCCCCTCCGGGATCATACCCACGAGAGCGGCTACCGTGCCCTCCACACTGGAGCGAAGCCCCAGCTTCAGAACGGAAAATTCCTGGTAAAACAGGATGATTCCCACGGGCACCAGGGCGATGCCCACCGCCAGAATCAGCCTGTCCAGGGAGCGCATCATCTCGGACTTCCGGGCGCCGGGGTTTTTCCGGGCCTCCCGGGAAAGCTGGGCTGCGAAGCTGTCCGCGCCCACGGCGGTGAACTGCACCCGCCCCCGTCCGGCAAGCACGGCGGAGCCGGATTTCAGCGCGTCTCCCGGGCGCTTGGTCACGGCGTCTGCCTCGCCGGTGAGGGCCGACTCGTCCACCCACAGCTCCCCGGAGCGGAGCACGCCGTCGGCGGGAAGAGTGTCGCCCTGGGAAAACTCGCCGATGTCGTCCCGGACAATCTCCTCCGGGGGAAGCTGCCGGGGCGCTCCGTCCCGGATTACGGTGACCGGCCGCTCCGCTACCAGGGTCAGCCGCTCCACAGCCCGCTTGGCCCGGATCTCCTGGACGATGCCGATGGCGGTGTTGATGACCGCCACCACCAGAAAGCCCATGTTCAGAATGCTGGAGCGGCCGATCAGGAGCATCACCGCCAGCACCACGAATATCAGGTTAAAAAAGGTAAAGCAGTGGGTCAGGATGATTTCCTGTTCGGTTTTGCCTGGATACACCGGGGTTCCCGCCGGCGTGCGCTCCGCCGCCTGCTGGGCGGTTAAGCCCTGCTCCGGATCGATTTCGGGTATGTTTTCTCTGTCTTCCATGGAGGCTGCCTCCTGTCTATCTTTTCAAGGGGAATCCGGCTTCCCGGTCCCAAATAATCAGCAAGCTGCCGCTTTCCACCGTAATCTGCGCCGGTTCCCCGGTGAAATGGTTGCTGGCTCCAAGGGGAAAGCCGCTTGTGAGAGTACCGTCCTCCAGACCGTAATACAGGCCCCGCTCCGTCACGCCCCGGGCGTCCGGCCCCATGCAGAACACGGACAGATTCCCGCTTTTTCCCGCAGAAAAGGCAACGCTCCCATCCTTCACCACGGTGACGATGGTCCGGTTTCCCACGAGG
The DNA here is from genome assembly GCA_945836055.1 of uncultured Clostridia bacterium. Classification (GTDB taxonomy): domain Bacteria; phylum Bacillota; class Clostridia; order Oscillospirales; family Oscillospiraceae; genus Faecousia. Next base: position 8,013 of record CAMAKJ010000070.1, read on the forward strand.
TAGCCCACGGCCCCGTGGTCGGCCAGGAACTGCAGGGTCTGGAAGTTGGCAACGGTGTGGTCCAGCCGGGGGCCGTCCAGGCTTCCGTAGAGGAAAAACTCCCGGTATCCCAGGGACAGTCCCCGGCGGACAGCCAGCATGGCGTCGGTATCGTCCTTCTCCACCGGGAACACGCTGGCGCCCATGGGAGTAAAGCCCAGAGAGTCGAAGTCTCCAAGGATTTCATTTGGGGCGATTCCCAGCTTTTCCGTGTGCCGAAGACCGCCGTCGGCGGCGATGACATAATCCCCGGGTTCCAGAGGACGGGCCAGCGTATCGAATTCGGCGGCGCAGAAGATGATGCAGGCCATGGCTCAACCTCCCTTTTTCCTATATCTTACCACATTCCGTCCCAAAGAAAAAGGGGAGTGGCTGTGAACAGTTCTTAAATTTTCTTTTATGCATGTCGGCATAACCCGGCAAATTGGGATTTATCGTTCCTTCGGAACGATGGCATTCTGCGAATGCCGG
>CAMAKJ010000071.1 GCA_945836055.1 uncultured Clostridia bacterium
TTCCCCGGCATTCGCAGAATGCCATCGTTCCGAAGAAACGATAAATCCCAATTTGTCGCTCCCTCTTATTTACCCCTTCACCGTTCCGTCGGGGTTGAACAGGGGCAGCTTCTCCAGATAGATGAGGTCGGAGCGCTCCTGGGCGTCGCCCTCCGCCAGGATGGCCATCCGGCCGCAGATTTCGCCGCCGGCCTTCTCCACCAGGGCTTCCAGCGCCTTCAGGCTCTCGCCGGTGGAGATCACGTCGTCCACGATCAGAATCCGCTTGCCCTTCATCAACGCGGCGTCCGCGCCGTCCAAGTACAGCTTCTGCTCCTTGGCGGTGGTGATGGACTGGACGGAAACACTGAAAATGTCCCGCATGTACAGCTTGGGGCCCTTCCGGGCAAGAATGTACTTCTTATCTCCGGCCTGACGGGCCATTTCGTGAGCCAGGGGAATGCCCTTGGCCTCGGCGGTGAGGATGTAGTCATACTCCGGGGCGCGCTTCAGCAGCTCCCGGGCGCAGGCCACGGTCAGCTCCTGGTCGCCGAAAATGACGAAACCGGCGATGGACAGATTTTCGTTCAGCGGGCAGATGGGCAGATCCCGCTCCAGCCCCGCGACAGTCATATGGTAATACATGGGAAGACGCTCCTTTACCGATAAAATTCTGTTTTCATTATACAGCCGCAGCGGGAAATGTCAAGGGAAGCTCTGATTAAATCGACAAGAGCTGACGGCGGAAGATTTTGTCACAGCCGAAGGTTTGAAAATCGAGGGAATACTGGATGTATTTCCCGATTTTCAAACTGCACGGATGGGGCAAAAGATTCGCCGCTCAGCCGCAGACGATTTATTCAGAGGTTCCCAAGATTCCGGACACGCCTCCGGGAAAATTCTATGCCCTTGCCGATTGCTTTTTTCCCTCCGCTGTGTTACCATACTTGTACAAAAATCTTTTTCTCAGGAAAAGGAGTTATCGCCATGTTTTACAAAAACGCGCGGATTTTCACTTCCGATTTTCAGTTCCATACCGGCGCTTTCGAGGTTACGGACGGCGTCTTCGGCGAGGTGCTTCCCGAGACCGTTCCCGCCGATGCCGTTGACCTTTGCGGCGCCACCGTCATCCCCGGTCTGGTGGATGTGCACAGCCACGGCAACTCCGGCGCGGACTTCTCCGACGGCGACTACGAGGGCCTGAAAAAAATGGCGGCGTTCTACGCCCAATGCGGCGTCACCTCCTTCGCCCCCGCCTCCATGACTCTGCCCTACAACGTGCTGGCCAAGGCCTTTGATACCGCGGCGCGGCTCCACGCCGAAGCGCCCGATGGACTGTCCCGGCTCATGGGCATTCAGATGGAGGGCCCTTACTTCTCCTACAAAAAGCGGGGCGCTCAGAACCCGGACTACCTGAGAGAGCCGGATTTTGAGGGCTTCCGGGCGCTGTATGAGCTCTGCGGCGGGATGGTGCGCATTGTGGACGTAGCCCCCGAGCTGCCCGGCGCGGCGGAATTTGCAGAAAAGGCCAGCAGGCTGTGCACCGTGTCCATCGCCCACACCGACTCCGACTACGACCACGCCAAAGCCGCCATTGACGCCGGCGTTACCCACCTGACCCACCTGTATAACGCCATGCCCCCCATCCACCACCGCAACCCCGGCGTCATTCCCGCCGCTGTGGAAAACCCCAACGTCCAGGCGGAAATCATCTGCGACGGCTACCACATCCACCCTGCCTCCGTGCGGCTGGCCTTCACCATGTTCCGGAACCGGATGGTGCTGGTCTCCGACTCCGGGCGCTGCGCCGGTCAGCCGGAGGGTACCCAGTTCCAGCTGGGCGGTCAGGACGCCTGGCTCCGGGGCGGCGTTGCCAAGCTGGCGGACGGCACCATCGCATGCTCCGCGACGAACCTGTGGAAATGCCTGCAGAACGTCCTTTCCTGGGGCATTGCCGAGGAGGAGGCTGTCCGGGCGGCCACCGCAAACCCCGCCAAGGCCATCGGCGCGGCGGACAAAATCGGCACCATTGAAACCGGCAAGCTGGCCGACTTCGTTGTCACCAACGTGGACTATACCCAGAAGCGGGTGTTCATTGGAGGAAAAGAGATTACATAACCAGGGCAAAGCAGACAAATAATTGCAGCTTGTCTGGCTGGAGTCAGAATGCTGAATGTTAAATGCGAAATGCAAAATTAAGGTATTTCCTTCGGAAATGATTTTCAATTTTGTCCGCGGTGCGGACACCTTCATTCAGCATTTTGCATTCTGCATTCAGCATTTCCTTCGCTAAACTGCAATATACCTTTGCCACATTACTATAAACAAATAATTACACACAGAGGTCATCATGAATCATCGTTACATCGGAGACAGGGCGTTTTACCGCCGTGTCTTTGGGGTCGCCGTCCCCATAATTATTCAGAACGGCATTTCCAACTTCGTCTCCCTGCTGGACAACATTATGGTCGGGCAGGTGGGCACCATCCCCATGAGCGGCGTGTCCATTGTCAACGGCTTGCTGTTCGTTTTCAATCTGTCCATCTTCGGCGCCAGCTCCGGCGCGGGTATCTTCACCGCCCAGTTCTACGGCTCCCAGGATCACACAGGCGTCCGCCATACCTTCCGGTTCAAGCTTCTCATCTGTACGGTTCTGTCCCTGCTGGGCGCCGCTGTTTTCCTCTTCGGCGGCAGCGGTCTCATCGGGCTGTACCTTACCGGCGAGGGCGACGCCGCCACCGCCGCCGGAGCGCTGGAGTATGGGCTTAAGTACCTGTCCATCATGCTGTGGGGCTTTCTCCCCTTTGCCCTGACCAACACCTATTCCAGCACCCTCCGGGAAACCGGGGAGACCTTTATCCCCATGGTGGGCGGCATTACGGCTGTCTGCGTCAATCTGGTGCTCAACTATGTGCTGATCTTCGGGCACTTCGGCGCGCCGAAGATGGGCGTGGAGGGCGCGGCGCTGGCTACCGTTATTTCCCGGTATGTGGAGCTGGCGATTGTGGCAGGGTGGACCCATTCTCACACGGCCCGCAACCCCTTCATTGTGGGGGCTTACCGCTCCATGTACATCCCCGGCCGGCTGCTGAAGTCCATCCTTATCAAAGGTATGCCCCTGCTCATCAACGAATTTCTCTGGTCTTCCGGCATGGCGATTATGAACCAGTGCTACTCCACCTGCGGCTTGGACGTGGTGCCCGCCATGAACATCAGCAGCACCCTCTTCAACCTGGGAAGCGTGGTATTTCTCTCCATGGGCAATTCCGTGGGCATCATCATGGGTCAGATGCTGGGGGCCGGACACCCGGAAGCGGAGGTGCGGGATTCCAACCGGAAGCTCATTGCCGTCTCCGTTGCCTCGGGCGCGGTATTCGGCGTCCTGATGGCGGCGGTTTCCGGGCTGTTCCCCGAAATCTACAATACCACCGACGCCGTGCGGCACCTGGCGGCGCAGCTTATCTGCGTGTCCGCCGTGATGATGCCCTTCAATTCCTATACCAACGCCACCTACTTCACCCTCCGCTCCGGCGGGCAGACCTTGGTGACCTTCCTGTTTGACAGCTGCTTTGTGTGGGTGTGCTGCGTGCCCCTGGCCTTCTGCCTGAGCCGGTTTACAGGCATCTCCATTCTGCCCCTGTACATCATCTGCCAGGGCACCGACTTCATCAAATGCGCCGTGGGCGCGGTGATGCTGAAGCAGGGAAAATGGATTCAGAATCTGACGGTATAAGCAAGATAACGAACGCCGGGAACGGAAAATCCGTTCCCGGCGATTTTGCTATTCGCTGACGGCGCTGATGCCGGAGAAGGCGTTGACCATGTCCTGCATATAGAATTCCGTGCCGGGTTCTCCGGCGGCGGAATCCATGCCGCCCGGTACAAAGCCCGGTCCTCCCTCCGGCATGGTCTCACCCTCGGGGAGGGTGGGACGGTCTCCCCTGGTGAAATCCTTACCTTCCGGTGTGGCCGAGGTTTCTCCGTCAGGCCGTTCCGGAGGCTGTTCGCCCTCCGGGCGGGTAAGGTCCCCGGGTCTGTCTCCCTTCCGGGGCTGTTCACCGTCAAAGCCCTCCGGCTTTTCCCCGTTGGGACGCATACCGCCCCGGCCCACGTCGGTGCCGGTGTACTGCATCTGGGTGCCACCGTCGTAAGCGGTGACGGCGGCGTACACACCGCCGGTTTCCTCACCGGTGACGGTGCCGTCCAGCCAGACGGTGTAGGTTTCGCCCCGGGCAAAGGCGGGGCTGGAGATCACCGCGCCCTGGAACCGGCGGGCATTCCCGCCCAGCACCTCGTCCTCGCTGGGGTCATAGGCGAAAATCACGTTTCCATCCCCGTTTTTCACCACAATGGCGCTGCCGCCGGACTGATAATCGGCAAACTGCAGGTTCATGGTGACCTGTGCAGAATTGCTCTCCGCCCAGTCCATGGTGGAGCCGAGGGCAATCACCGTGCCGCCGTTGACGAAGGAGCCTTTATCGGAATCCAGGCCGGCGTCGGAGGCGGGGTTGGCGGAGGCCACCACGGTGCCGCCGTTGATGACCAGATAGCCGTTGGAGTCGATGCCGTCGCCCTCAGCGCCGAGACCCGCGATGATGTGCAGGTTTCCGCCGTTGATGGTGGTCACGGAGACCCCGTCCTCGTTGGTGTTGATGCCGTCGTTATCCGCCCGGATGGCGATGTCGCCGCCGTTGATGGTCAGGTGCAGCTCCGTGTCCAGGCCCTCATTTTCTGCGGTGAGATCCAGCGCACCGGGGCCGAACACGTTCATGGACATATAGGCGTAAATCGCGCCGTCCTGCTTACATAGCTTCTTTTCCCCCTCGGCGTCCTTGTAGATCTTGGCCACATAGGAGCCGCAGACCGTGTTTTTGCTGTTCTCCGCCAGAATCAGGTTGGCGCCGGCGGCGGAGGTGTCCACCTCTGCCTGGGCGGTTTCCGCATCCCAGTCGCCGTCGCACTCATAGACGTTCCGGAAGAGAATGGCGGGAGCCACGGTGCAGGTGATGTCCACGCCGTCCAGAATCAGCTCCACCACCGCCTCCGGATCGGAAGCGGCATCCGCGCCCAGGTCGATTCGGATCTGCCCGGCGGAGAGGGCGCCGCTGAGACGGTAGGCGCCGGGGGCGGTGATGTTGACAACGGTGTGGGCATTCGCTTCTTCGGCGGTGTGCATATCGGCTTCGCTGCCGTCGCCGTAGGGATTACCGCTGCTGTAGGCGGTTTTGGTTTCGTAGTAGACGATGTCGTGGGAGGTGAACACCGCGTCCGTTTCACCGCCGCCGTTTACGGTTATGCCGCCGTCGTCAAGGACAATGGCCGTCTCGCTGGCAAACCGGGAGACGTAGGCGTTTCCTTCCGCCGGAGCGGTGCTCTCCGGGATCACGTCGGCCGTGGTTTCCGGAACCGTCGGTGCCGCTGTGGCAATCGTTTCCGTTCCGCTTGCGCAGCCTGCCAGCAGCAGCGCCGTCAGCAGAAGGGGGAGAATTGTTTTCATGGTATTCCTTCTTTCACAGGTGGATTGGCCGGTCAGCCCTATGCAGAGCTTTCCTTCTTTATGGGGTAAAGTATACACCCATCTGCTGAACAGAGCCTGAAAAAGCGGAAAAACTTTTCCCATAGGGCAGCACCGCAGCAAAAAGCAGGAAGCGCATATCCCGCGCTTCCCGCCCTTGTGTTATGGTTTTCCGTATTCCAGCTCGGGGTGGGCGTCCTGCAGGGCTTTCAGCAGCTGCTCCGCTTCCCGCCGGACGTCGTCTCCGACGTGGATGTCCACTTCCGTCCCGTCGGTGAGCACCAGCACCAGCCGCTCAATGTCAAAATTCCTGCCGCCGCAGCACAGCTTGCCAAACACCGGGATCACCCGGCGGAAAATCCGCTGCACCCGGCTCAGGGGAATGGCGTACAGCCGCAGTCCGGAGCGCCAAAAAACGGTGTCCGCGCCCACACGCACCTTTCCGAACTTTTGGGCGGCGGCGAGCTGGGCATCCAGGGCGGCATCCGTACCTTTTGTGTAGAGATAGGGGGTAAATTCGTTCATCATGCTGCTCCTTCCTGATGGTTTTGTCTCGTTTTCGGTTCCCCCTAAGTGTATCCGCATTCCCCGGAAATGTCAATGCGATTCCAGATATTTTTCGGCGCTGCGGGCAGCGGAGGCACCGTCCGCCGCCGCTGTCACAATCTGCCGCAGCGCTTTTGTCCGCACGTCCCCCGCCGCGAATACGCCGGGTATTTCCGTCACGGTGGATTCCTCCGCCGGAATATATCCATCCTTGTCCAGATGCAGCTGCCCCCGCAGCAGTTCCGTTTCCGGCGCCATGCCGATACTGACGAACAAGGCGTCGCAGGCCAGCTCGGTCTCGGCGCCGGTGAGCAGATTTTTGACCCGCACCCCGGTGAGCCGGTCGTCCCCCAGAAGTCCGGAAACGGTGCTGTTCCAGCAGAAGGACAGGTTCTCCGCCTTTTCGGCAGATTCGGCCAGCCTCTTTTCCGCCCGGAGGGTGTCCCGCCGGTGAATCACAATCACCTTTCTGCACAGCTTGCTTAAGCTCAGGGCATCGCCGGCGGCGGAATTCCCGCCGCCCACCACGACTGCGGTTTTCCCCCGGAAGAACTGCCCGTCGCAGGCGGCACAGTAGCTGACGCCGCGCCCCGTCAGGGTCTTCTCCCCGGGCAGTCCCAGCTCCCGGTGCCGCGCGCCGGCGGCGAATACCAGCGTTCTGCCGGAAAAGGTTCCTTCATCGGTATCCGCTTCCTTGCGCTCCCCCGCTAAGCGAAGGGCTTTCACCGCCGTCAGCACGGTTTTGACCCCAAAACGCTCCGCCTGGGCCCGCAGATTCTGCCCCAGGGTCACGCCGTCGATTCCCTCCGGAAAGCCGGGGTAATTGTCAATCCACGCGGTCAGCGCCGCCTGACCGCCCGGCGCCATTCTTTCCAGCACCACCACGTCCAGTCCCGCCCGGGCGGCGTACAGGGCGGCGGTGTACCCGGCGGGGCCGCCGCCCACCACCACCATGTCGTACAGATGCATTGCGGAATCACCCATTTTCAGCAGCTCCTTTCCCCTTCAGTATGCCCCATTTCCCCGGGGCGAAGCAGAAACGCGGCTGCAAAATGGGCGAAAAGACTTATCCTTGCATTTCAGAGAATCCTGTGGTATTCTTAGAAGAAAACGAGGGAGGGTTTTCCATGACTGTCCGGGAATCCGGGGAAATGTATCTGGAAGCCATTTTGGTATTGGAGAAGAAAAACGGTCTTGTCCGTTCCATTGATGTCAGTGAGTATTTGGGGTATTCCAAGCCCAGCGTTTCCCGCGCCATGGGCATTCTGCGCCAAGGCGGGTATCTCACCGTGGAGAAGGACGGGGCCCTCACCCTGACGGACGCCGGCCGGGCGCTGGCGGAGGCGATCTATGAGCGGCACACGGTACTCTCCCGGATGCTGATGCACCTGGGGGTTTCGGAGCAGACCGCCGTCGCCGACGCCTGCAGGATCGAGCACGTCATCAGCGACGAATCCTTTCAGGCCATCAAGGGTCACGCGGCGCGTCACGGGAAATAAGCAAGGGCGGTGCCTCGCGCACCGCCCTCCGTTTGTCAATCCAGCAGCTTTTCGATTTCCTTTTTGGGCATATAGCCGATGGCCTTGTCCACGACCTCGCCGTGATCCATGACCACCAGGGTGGGGATGCTGGCAACGCCGAACTCCATGGCAAGCTCCACTTCCTCGTCCACGTTGATCTTGCCAACGGCGATGTCCTCCCGCTCCCCGGCGATTTCCTCCACAATGGGGCCCACCATCCGGCAGGGGCCGCACCAGGGCGCCCAGAAGTCCAGAAGAACCGGCTTGGAGCTGGATTTCACCAGCTCGTCAAAGTTGGCTTTCGTAATGTGCATAACGGACATGTCCATTCCTCCTTGGTATGATTTCTTACCTACAGTATACCCTAATTTGGGGAGAAGCGCAAGAGAAATTGGCGGCGGGGATGCCCGTTGACATTTCTTTCCCTATCTGGTATGATTCTGTGAGACATGAAGGAGGACGGTTATGAGCAAGTGCGATTCCTGCGGCGGCAGCTGCGCCGGGTGCTCCGGATGCGGCCGGGCACTGGAGCTTACGGAAGGGGAAATCCGGTTCCTAAAGCTGCTGGGCCAGTGCGCCTTTCTGCCGGTTTGCCGGAAAACGGAGGAGCCCCTGTTCCCCGAGGAGCCGGATACCACCCTCCTGCTGCAATGCCTGGAGAAAAAGGGCCTCGTCTCCCTGGACTACGACCAGCCCCTGAAGGGATACCATCATCCCCTGTACGACGCCAGCCCCATCCGTGGCAGCATGGCGCTGACCCAGCGGGGCCAGGCCGTCCTGGAGCTTCTGGAATACCAGGGCGCGGAGAGCTGAGCGGCAATGCTAAATGCAAAATGCTGAATGAAGGCATCCGCTTCGCGGACAAAATTTAATGTGCTTATCGGAATAACGCAGCAAACCGGAAAATTGGAATTTATCGTTCCTTCGGAACGATGGCATTCTGCGAATGCCGGGGG
>CAMAKJ010000072.1 GCA_945836055.1 uncultured Clostridia bacterium
AAATTTCTATTTGTCGGGCAGCTGAGTAAAACCGATAAGCACTAAATGTAAAATGCTGAATGCAAAATGACGGGTATTTTGCATTCACGCTGACTTTATTATGAGGTGATACTTTATGTTAACTACTCCCACCCCCCACATTTCCGCCAAGCCCGGGGATTTCGGCAAGACCGTTCTGATGCCCGGCGATCCTCTGCGCTCTAAATTCATCGCTGAGAATTTTCTGGAAAACCCCGTCCTGGTCAACAACGTCCGGGGCGTGCAGGGCTATACCGGCACCTATAAGGGCGTGAAGGTCTCCGTCATGGCCTCCGGCATGGGTATGCCCGCCATCGGCATTTACTCCCACGAGCTGTACAACGGCTACGGCGTGGAGAATATCATCCGGGTCGGCTCTGCCGGCGCCATTCAGGAGAATATCCACCTGTACGATCTGGTCATCGCCCAGGGCGCCTGCACGGATTCCAACTTCGCAAAGCAGTTCCACCTCCCCGGCACCTTCGCCCCCATCGCTTCCTGGGAGCTTCTCAGGCAGGCGGTCAGGGCCGCCGAGGAAAACGGTGCCGTCTACCATGTGGGCAACGTCAACTCCTCCGACGTATTCTACGGCGACCATGTGGACGTGCCCGAGGGCTTGGACAGCCTGTACGGCCTGCGGAAAATGGGCGTCATGGCCCTGGAAATGGAAGCCGCCGCCCTGTACATGAACGCCGCCCGCTACGGCAAGCGGGCCCTGTGCATCTGCACCATCTCCGACCACGTTCTCACCGGCGAGGAGACCACCTCCGAGGAGCGCCAGACCGCGTTCACCACCATGATGAAGGTGGCCCTGGACGTGGCGGCGGCCATGGAAAACAAATAAACGGGGAATACAGCAATGAAACGCATTTTTCTGATTGTACTGGATTCCTTCGGCATCGGCGCGATGCCGGATTCTGAAAAGTTCGGAGACGTGGGGGTCAATACCCTCCGCTCCTGCGCCACCAGCCGTAAGCTGGATATTCCCAACATGATCGCCGCGGGCCTGGGCAATATCGACGGCGTGGACTGCCTGCCCAAAGCCGCCGCCCCCGCCGGCGCCTACGCCCGGCTGGCGGAAAGCTCCATGGGCAAGGATACCACCATCGGCCACTGGGAGATTGCCGGCGTAGTCTCCCCCGAACCGCTGCCCACCTATCCGGACGGCTTCCCTCAGGAGGTTCTGGATGCCTTTGAGAAAGCCACCGGGCGGGGCGTTCTGTGCAACCTCCCCTACTCCGGCACCGACGTGATCCGGGATTATGGGCAGGAGCAGATTGCCACCGGTAAGTGGATTGTCTATACCTCGGCGGACTCCGTATTCCAGGTAGCGGCCCATGAGGATTACATCCCCCTGCGGGAGCTGTATGACGCCTGCCATAAGGCCCGGCAGATCCTCCGGGGCAAGCACGGCGTCGGCCGGGTCATCGCCCGCCCCTATGTGGGTGACGGAGCCTCCGGCTTCAAGCGCACCCCCAACCGCCACGACTACTCCCTGGAGCCGCCGAAAACGACCATGCTGGACGCCGTCAAGGCATCCGGGCTGGACTGCCTGGCCGTGGGCAAAATCCACGACATCTTTGCCGGGCGGGGAGACACGGAGTTCGTGTTCAACAAGAGCAACGCCGACGGCATGGCGCATACCGCTGACTTTGCCGCCCGGGATTTCCACGGGCTGTGCTTCGTGAACCTGGTGGATTTTGATATGCAGTACGGCCACCGCCGGGATATCGACGGTTATGCGGGTGCCCTGACGGAGTTCGACCGCTGGCTGGGTACGTTCCTGCCCACCCTGGGGGAGGACGATCTGGTCATGATTACCGCCGACCACGGCTGCGACCCCGCCTACACCGCCACCACCGACCACACCCGGGAGTATGTTCCCCTGCTCATTCTGGGTCAGAGGGTAAAGCCCGTGAATCTGGGCACCCGCCCCACCTTCGCCGACATCGCCGCCACCGTTACAGACCTGCTGGGCGTGGACTTTGATACACCGGGTAAGAGCTTTGCACACGAGATCGTGGAATAAATGCAGAATGTAAAATGCTAAATGCAGAATTAATAAAGTGCTTATCGGTTTTACTCAGCTGTCCAACAAATAGGAATTTTTGCACCTGACGGGATCGGCCCTACGGCCGACGCAATGCTGCGCATTGCTGGGAACGGATTGCCACACCAGTGTGCGCACTGGTTCGCAATGACATACCGCTGCAACGTGACGCTGCGATAGAATAGAGAGAAAACGAAAAACGATGTCATTGCGAACCAGCCCTCAGGCTGGTGTGGCAATCCGTTTTCCCCGGCATTCGCAGAATGCCATCGTTCCGAAGGAACGATAAATCCCAATTTGCCGGTTTGCTGAGTTAAGCCGATATGCACAATTAATAAAATAATGTCCGCAGGAAATACCGCAATTCCGCATTCATCATTTTGCATTCAGCATTCTAAAGACCGAGGAGGTTATTATGGAACCTGATAAATTATGTGAACTAGCCAAAGAGGCTATGACCCATGCCTATGTGCCCTATTCCGGCTACAAGGTGGGCGCGGCGCTGCTGTGCGCCGACGGTACGGTGTACCAGGGCTGCAACATTGAGAACGCGTCCTACACCCCCACGGTCTGCGCCGAGCGCAGCGCCTTTTTCAAGGCGGTCTACGACGGGCACCGGGACTTCGTTTCCATCGCCGTCTGCGGGGGCAAGGACGGGGTGATTACCGGCGCGTTTCCCCCCTGCGGCGTCTGCCGGCAGGTCATGCGGGAATTCTGCGGCGACGATTTTCTCCTCTATATGATTACCCCCGACGGCTACGAAACCCACACCCTGGCGGAAATCCTGCCCTATAGTTTTTCAGCTGGCAAACATATGCACGTCTGATGGAGACGGCCGGGAATTTATCCGGGAAAAATCCGGTGGACAGGCGGAAAACCTATTGATTTTTTCTTCCAAATGTGCGACAATATAGGCGGTATGCGAAAGCACCAAAGATATAAGTAATTTTTATGGAGGAATGCAAACATGAAAAAGATTCTGGCTCTGCTGCTGGTTCTGGCCATGTCCCTGAGCCTGGTTGCCTGCGGCTCCAGCAACACTGCTGAGACCAAGGCTCCCGAGACCCAGGCCCCCGCTGCCGAGACTCCCGAGACGGAAGCCCCCGCTACCGAGGCTCCCGCTGCCAGCGAGTACAAGGTTGCCATGGTCACCGACTACGGCGATATCACCGACCAGTCTTTCAACCAGACCACTTGGGAAGCTGTCGTCGCTTTCGGCGAGGACAACGGTGTTGAGACCAAGTACTACAAGCCCACCACCAACGATACCGCTGGCCGTGTGGCTTCCGTGGAGCTGGCCATTGCTGAGGGCTACAACGTCATCGTGATGCCCGGCTACGCTTTCGGCGGCACCATCGCCGAGGTTTCTGCCAGCTATCCCGAGGTCAAGTTCATCGTTCTGGATGTTTCCAAGGGCGATCTGCTGGAGGGTGGCGTTGCCCTGAAGGGTGAGAGCTATGACTACAACCCCGACAACTGGAACCTGGAAGACTATGTCTACATGGACAATGTCTACTGCGCCATCTACCAGGAAGAGCTGTGCGGCTACATGGCTGGCTACGCTGCTGTTAAGCTGGGCTACACCAAGCTGGGCTTCCTGGGCGGCATGGCTGTCCCCGCTGTTATCCGCTACGGCTACGGCTATGTGCAGGGCGTTGATGCCGCTGCCAAGGAGCTGGGCATCACTGTGGATATGAAGTACGCTTACGGCAACCAGTTCTACGGCGATGCCGACATCACCGCTGTGATGGACACCTGGTATGCTGACGGCACTGAGGTCGTCTTCGCCTGCGGCGGCGGCATCTACACCTCTGCTGCTGAGGCTGCCAAGAAGGTTGGCGGCAAGGTCATCGGTGTTGACACTGACCAGAAGGGCATCATCGACGGCGGCTACGGCGAGGGCATGACTGTCACCTCCGCTATGAAGGGTCTGTATCCCACCACCGTGGACACCCTGACTGACGTTGTCGTCAACGGCAACTGGGCGAACTACGCCGGTAAGATCGAGAGCCTGGGTCTGGTTTCCGCCGATCCTTCCGCCAACTACGTCCAGATCCCCGAGACCACCCAGTACGAGGACGGCAAGTTCACCGCTGACGATTACGCCGCTTTGGTGAAGGGCATGTTCGAGGGCACCATCGTTGTCTCCAACGACATCTCCGCCGAGCCCGCTGTGACCAACGTCAACGTGACCTGGCTGGGCAACCTGAAGTAATTCATCTTCGCGTTCTTAAGAGGACGGGCTTCGACCCGTCCTCTTTTTTGTCCCGGGTCCGGCATTTTTTCTCCGCCTTTACCAAGTAAGCTATTGACATTGCACAATTTTGGGTATAGAATGTTGTGCAAATCGCAGAAAGTGAGGCACAATATGTCTGATACACATACCCGGGATTTAACAACCGGTTCCCCGATGAGGCTGATTCTTTCGTTCATGGTGCCCCTGATTTTCGGACTGCTGTTCCAGCAGTTCTACAGCATGGTGGATACCATTGTGGTGGGCAAATTTCTGGGGGTGGACGCTCTGGCAGGCGTCGGCTCCACCGGCTCCATCAACTTCCTGGTGCTGGGACTGTGCAACGGTGTCTGCGCGGGCTTTGCCATTCCCGTGGCCCAGAAATTCGGTCAGAAGGATTATGATGGCCTTCGCCGGTTCGTGGGAAACATGGTCTGGCTCAGCTGCATCATTGCCCTGGCGGTGACGCTGGTCACGACGCTGCTGTGCCGCCGGATTCTCGTCTGGATGGACACGCCGGAGGATACCTTCGCCTACGCCTACGATTACATCCTCATCATTTTCCTGGGCATCCCCGCGACCATGCTGTACAACCTGCTGTCCGGTATTCTCCGTTCCCTGGGCGACTCCAGGACGCCCCTGGTGTTTCTGATTGTGTGCAGCCTGCTGAACGTCCTGCTGGACATTGTATTGATTCTGGCTCTGAAGATGGGCGTGGCCGGCGCCGGCTGGGCGACGCTGCTGAGCCAGCTGTTTTCCGGCGGGCTGTGCCTGTATTATATCTCCCGGAAGTTCCCCATTCTCCACCTGAAGCGGGACGATCTTCGCCCCCGGAAAATTTACATCCGCAAGCTGCTGAGCATGGGTCTGCCCATGGGGCTGCAGTATTCCATCACCGCCGTCGGCAGCATCCTGCTGCAGACCGCAGTCAACGGACTGGGCGCCGCCGCCATGGCAGCCATGACCGCCGGAAGCAAGGTGAGTATGCTGTGCGTCTGCCCCTTTGACGCCATGGGCACCACCGCCGCTACCTTCGCCGGGCAGAACCTGGGCGCCGGAAAGCCGGAACGCATCCATCAGGGCGTCAGGGACTGCACGGTGCTGGGCATTGTGTTCTCCATTCTGATTTTCACGGTGCTCTGGTTTGGCGGCGGCGCCATGACAACCCTGTTCCTGGACACCTCCGACGCGGCAACCATCGCCACGGTAGTGCCCCTGAGTGAGCGGTTTCTGTTAATCAACGCGGCGTTCTACATCCCGCTGCTGTTTGTGAACCTGCTCCGCTTCACCATTCAGGGGCTGGGATACTCGGAATTGGCGGTGTTTGCGGGAGTATTTGAGATGGTGGCCCGGGGGTTGTTCGGCCTGTGCCTGGTGCCGGTGTTCGGCTTTGCGGCAGCCTGCTTCGCAAGTCCCGCCGCCTGGGTGCTGGCAGACGCGTTTTTATTCCCCGCTTACTTCCACTGTATGAAAAAACAGGGCTACACCTTCCGCCGGGCGCAGAAGGCGGCGCTCAAACAAGCATGATGCATCCTGCATGGCAGGAGCTTTCCGGAAAGGGAAAGCTCCTGCTTTTTTTGCGTATGCTCCTCCGCCTCCGGAGATAAGGGCTCTTGACAACCATTGGAGATATGGTATAATCTGTATCTGGTACAACTTGTTTCACTTTACATCAAGGAGGCGGTTCCGTGGACAAGCGCTACGAGAGCAACCGGATCGTCCGGGAAAAAATCTGTCAGGCTACGTTGGCGCTGATGCGTGTCAAGCCCTTTTCCCGCATCACCGTGTCGGATATCGTCCGGGAGGCAGGCGTGGCCCGGGTTTCCTACTACCGCAACTTCCACAGCAAGGAGGATGTCATCCGCTCCTATCTGGAGAAGGTGGTAAACGAGCTGTTTCAAAACCACAACGTTCCGGAACAACTGGACTCCTACGACGCGATTTTGTCAGCCTGGCAGTATATCGGCAAGCAGAAGGAACTGTTTTCCGCCTTTTGCTCCGGCGACCTGCTGCCGCTGCTGGTGGATTTTCTGATGCAGCTGAATCTGCCGACGGGCACCTTTTCCGCTAAACCCGGAGACGAATACTACTTTGCCGGATATTTCGGCGCGTTTTACAACATTCTGCGAAAGTGGATGATCGGCGGCTGCCGGGAAACCCCCGAGGAAATGGCCGGTTTCTTTTACCGGCTGTGGAACGGCAGGATTTCCGACGCAGGCCGCCCCTGAAAAGAGAGGACATCAATGGACAATTCTACGACGCAAAAGCCTATGAAAATTCTTCTGGTCACAGACCAATACTATATGGCCAACAACGGCACCACCATCACGGCCCGCCGTTTTGCCACCGTACTCCGTGCCCACGGCCACGAGGTTCGGGTCATCAGCTACGGAACACCGGAGCAAGCCGACCCGGCGTACCCCGGGTATCTGCTGAAAAAGCAGTACATTCCCATTTTCGACAAGCTGGTCTGTTCCCAGGGCATGCTCTTTGCCAAGGTGGACAAGGGCCTTCTGGAGCAGGCGCTGCGCTGGGCGGATGTGGCCCATTTCCTAACGCCCTTCGCCCTGTCCCACGCCGGAATCAAGCTGGCGCGGAAGCTGGGCGTGCCCTATACCGCCGCGTTTCATGTTCAGCCGGAGAATATCACCTCCTCCATCTACCTGGGCAACGTGGGCTGGATCAACAAGGGAATCTATTATTGGTTCCGCCACTACATCTACAAATACTGCACTCATATCCACTGCCCCAGCGCCTTCATCGCCGGGCAGCTGAAGCGCTTCGGCTACCAGGGGCAGCTGCACGTCATCTCCAACGGCATCGACCCGGACTTCCAGTATCGAAAGGAGCCGAAGCCGGCTCAGCTGCAGGATAAATTCCTGATCGTGATGGTAGGCCGGCTGTCCCGGGAGAAGCGTCAGGACGTGCTTCTGAACGCTGTGGCAAAATCCCGCTGCCGGGATCGCATCCGGATCATTCTCGCCGGCAGCGGCCCCCGGAAGAAGCACATCGAGAAGCAGGCCGCCCGGCTGGGGCTGCCCGTGACCATCCGCTTTTTCCCGAAGCCGGAGCTGATGAAGCTGCTGGCCCAGGCCGACCTGTACGTTCATCCGGCGGACGTGGAAATCGAGGCCATGTCCTGCATGGAGGCCTTTGCCAGCGGTCTGGTACCCGTCATCGCCAACAGCCCCAAATCCGCCACACCCCAGTTTGCTTTGGACCAGCGGAGCCTCTTCCGCGCGGGGGACAGCTCCGATCTGGCGGAGAAAATCGACTACTGGATCGAGCATCCCGAGGAAAAGGCACGAATGGAACCGCTCTATGCAGCCTCCGCCCAGAAATATCGTCTGGAGGACTGCGTCACCAAGGCCGAGGAAATGTTCCGTCAGGCCATTGCGGAAAGCAGGTGACCGGATGCCGGCAGAACCTGTTGGACGCATCCCGGACGAGGACGGCCATGTGATTCATATGTGGCAGCCTTTTTCCTTCACCGTGGAGGACGATTACCGCTACCGCCCCAGAGGGTTTCTGACCCGCCTCGGCCGGGGTCTGTTTCGATGCTTCGCCATGGTGCTTCTGCGGATTCTGGACACCGCCATGCTGGGGCTGAAAATCGACGGCCGGGAGAACCTGGACGCCCTGGAGGGCGGCGCGGTCACCGTATGCAACCACGTTCATCCCCTGGACTGCACCATGATCGGTCTGGCGTTGTTCCCCAGGGAGCTATATTATGTGTCCCTGGCCAGCAATTTTCAGATTCCCCTGGTGCGGCATATCATCCGCTGGCTGGGCGCGGTGCCCATCAGCAAGTCGCCCCACCAGATCGGGCGGCTGTTTGACGAGATGGGAAAGGCCATGGCTGAGGGCGCTTTGGTTCAGATTTACCCGGAGGGGGTGCTGATCCCCTATGACAAAGCCCTGCGAAAGTTCAAAAGCGGCGCGTTCCGGCTGGCGGCGGACAACGGCGTCAGTGTGGTGCCCATGGTGATTACCCAGGAGAAGCCCCGGGGCACTTTCTTCTGGAAGCGGAAGCCCTGCCTGCATCTGCACATTCTTCCACCCATCGCCCCCGATCCCGGCTTAGCTCCCCGGGAGGCCGCCAATGATCTGCGGCAAAGGTGCCTCGCCGCCATGCAGGCAAGGCTGGATGACAGCGCAACGTAAAAATGGGTCTCC
>CAMAKJ010000073.1 GCA_945836055.1 uncultured Clostridia bacterium
GGGATTACACAAAATTGCAATTTATCCTAACAGCTGAGTTAAGCCGATATGCACAAAATCTGAAAAAGCACTTGTGAGGAAAAGATGAGAAAAGAAACAAAAAACCGCCTGCCCTGGGGCATGGTGCCGGTCATTCTGACCCTGGCCTGGCCCACCATGCTGGAGGAGCTGATGGGTACGGCGGTGCAGTATATTGACACTGCCATGGTTGGCTCCCTGGGAACCCAGGCCACGGCGGCGGTCGGCGCCACCAGTACGGTGAACTGGCTGATCGGCAGCACCGTTTCCGCTGTGGGCGTTGGATTTCTGGCCTTCGTGTCCAGGGCCTGCGGGGCGGGGGACACCAAAAAGGCGGGAAAAGCCGCTTCCCAGGCCGTGCTGGCGGTACTGGTGTGCGGTGTCTTTTTTACCGCGCTGACCCTTGGCCTGAGCGGGATGGTGCCCAGGTGGATGCAGGCGGCGCCGGAAATTCAGACGCTTGCCTCCCAATACTTTTTCATTCTCTATACACCCATGCTGGCCCGGGCGGCCATTACCATTTTCGGAACGCTGCTCCGCTCCGCGGGGGACACGAAAACCCCTATGCGGGTGGGGGTTCTGGTGAACTGTATCAACGTAATTCTGAATTTTCTGCTGATTTACCCCACGCGTCAGTGGATGGGGAAGACCATTCCCGGCATGGGCTGGGGCGTTCTCGGCGCCGCGGCAGCAAGCGCGGTGTCCTTTGTGGTGGGCGGCGTCTGCATCACCGTCGCGGTTTGGCGGCATCCGCTGGTCTCTCCCAGAGGACAGTCCCTGAAGCCGGACTGGGAGGTGCTGCGGCCCTGCCTGCGGGTTGCCCTGCCCAACGCTTTGCAGCGGTTCGGCACCTCCCTGGGGTACGTGGTGTTCGCCTCCATGATCAACTCCCTGGGCGGCATCGCCACGGCGGCCCACACAATTGCCAACACGGTGGAATCCGCTTTCTACATTCCGGGCTACGGTATGATGACCGCGGCCGCGACCCTGGCAGGAAACGCCTACGGCGCCGGGGACAACCGCCGGATGAAGGAGCTGGCCCGGATGATCCTCGTAATCGAAGTGAGCCTGATGATTGTCACGGGTTCGCTGCTGTTCCTGTTCGCGCCCGACATGATGGGACTGTTCTCCCGGGACGCCCAGGTGATTGCCCTGGGCGCAACGGTGCTGCGGATGGTGGCTGTGTCAGAGCCCTTCTACGGCGTGTCCATCATTCTGGAGGGCATGATGCAGGGCGTGGGCAATACCGTGATGCCCTTTGTTTTCAGCATCACCGGTATGTGGGGCGTGCGCATTGTGGGCACGTTTGTCTGCACCCAGCTGCTGGGGTTGGGGCTGGTGTCCGCGTGGGCCTGTATGATTGCCCATAACCTGCTGCTGTTTGCCATGTTTACGGCTTATTACCTCAGCGGCAGATGGAATCCCATGAACCGGGTGAAAAAAGCCTGACCGGGTTGCCCGGTTTCGGGCAACGGCGCCCCCTTTCCGCCCTTGGGACGAAAGGGGGTTGACATGATGAATGTCAAACACAAATTGCAAATGGATCTGGCCGGACAGGCGCTGATGCCCCGGGCGGACGTGGTGGAGCAGGATCAGTATGCCCGCCAGCTGGAGCTGGAGCTGCTCTGCGGCGGCGAAAGCTGGGAGATTCCGGCGGATGCCGGGGTGCTGATTGTCTTTCAGAAGGAGGATGGCACCGGCGGGGAATACGACACCCTGCCCAATGGGGACGCCGCCTGGTCGGCGTCGGGGAACCGGCTGACGGTGGAGCTGGCGCCCCAGGTGCTCACCTGTCCCGGACTTGTGACGCTTTCGGTGGAGCTGCTCCAGGGAAACGCCAGAATCACCACCTTTTCCGTTCTGCTTCAGGTTCACAAATCCGCCGCCAAGGGGCTGGAATCCGAAGGCTATGTCCGCTGCGACGGCTTTCTGCCCCAGCCGCCCGGCGCGGAGGTCGGGCAGTTTTTCCGGGTAGCCGGCGTCAATGAGCACGGCGGCGCAAGCCGGGTGGAGGCGGTGACGCTGCCCAGTCTGGAGGACGCGCTGGCCCAGGCCCGGGACAGCGGGGAATTCCAGGGGGACTCCGCCTATGAGATTGCGGTGAAGAACGGTTTTTCGGGCACCGAAGCGGAGTGGCTGGCCTCTCTGAAGGGAGAGAACGGAACCTTTGATACAAAGCTGGGGGATATCCAGCAGATCAATGTGACCGGAAAACTGAGTACGGACATGGACATCATCATCGACTTCCACGGCTCCAGAGTCCGGGGCGTGACGAATCCCGTACTGGATACCGATGCCGCGAACAAGGGCTATGTGGACCGGGCGGCGGCGGAATATGTGGTGCCGTCCTATTGGAGCAGCGATGTGGAGGCCGCAGCGGCGAAAATCCGGGCCAACCAGGATGCCGGCGGAAGAGCCGCTTTCAGCTTTGCCCTGCTGGGCGATCTCCACGCCGTGCCCGGCAGCACGACCCCCAACGCCGGGAACGCCGGTCATCTGGCGGCGGCGGTGATGGCGCAGTGCCGCATTCCCTTTGCCCTTTGCTGCGGCGACGTCGGGCGGACGGATGCGGACACCGAGACGGCGGCCCGGGAGAGTCTGGCTGCGGCGGAAGAAATCCTCGCCCCCATCGGCACAGCCCGGCTGCTTCAGGCCCAGGGGGAATATGACGGCTATTATGGTACGGCCCAGCTGAGCCAGAACGCCCTGTACGGCGAACTGTTCCGCGCCCAGGCGGCGGATGCCAGACGGTGCATAAGCGGGGACGGCTCTTACTTCTACGTGGACGATTCCACTGTCAAGGTTCGCTATATTGTACTCAATTCCTGCTGGACGGACGACAGCATTCTTCGCACCGCCTCCTTCGGCTACGGGAACACCCAGCTGAACTGGCTGGCCCAAACCGCGCTGACCCTGCCGGAAAGCGGGTGGGGCGTGATTCTGACCGCCCATGTGCCCCCGATTTCGGCCTTTTCCGCCAGTACGCGGGACGTTTCTCAGCTGGTGGGGATTCTGACCGCGTTTCAAAACCATGGCGCCTATACCGGAACCTGCGGAACGGACGGAGCGTGGGACTACGTTTCCGTTTCCTGTGATTTTTCCGGCAAACCGGAAGGGGAGCTCATCGGCTTTTTTGCCGGGCACAGCCATGCCGACAGCATTGTCACCGGGGATGCCCCCTGTACCGTGGTCACCGTTGCGTCGGACGCGATTCTGGCGGATGGCCGCACTGTCGGGACGGTTACGGAGCACGTCGTGGATTTTGTCACAGTGAACCGCTGGACAAAAACCGTCAGCCTGACCCGTCTTGGTGCCGGCGCGGACAGAAGCTACAGCTACACGTAATTTTTCCGGAATTTTTTGAAAATAATCCTTGATTTTGTTCGGAGTTTATGCTAGAATATACCGGTCTGAAATCAAGGTGAGTCCTCTGCCGGCATGTGCGCGGTATGAACGCCTAATATTTAAGGAGGACACAGAAATGGATTTGGTTAAGGCTCTGAACAGCCAGTACATGAAGGAGGAGCTGCCCGAGGTTCGGGTGGGCGACACCGTTCGTGTGCATGTGCGCATCAAGGAAGGCGCTCGCGAGCGTATTCAGGTGTTTGAAGGCACCGTCATCGCCCGGAAGCACGGCGGCATCGGTGAGACCGTCACCGTTCGCCGGATCTCTTACGGCGTGGGCTGCGAGAAGGTTTTCCCCCTGCATTCTCCCAATGTTGCCATGATCGAAACCGTCCGCAAGGGCAAGGTTCGTCGGGCGAAGCTGTACTACCTGCGCGACCGCGCCGGCAAGGCTGCCAAGGTCAAGGAGAAAGTCTAAGCTGCAACACAATAAAAAAGGAGGGCTTTGCCCTCTTTTTTTATTGCTCCATAGTTTTTACATTTTGTTATAGAAAACCGCATTCGATTGTGTTATACTAAAAGGAAAGATTATCCTGACGGAGGCATTGCGCCATGGCAAAGAAGAAAGAGGAAAAGCTGGACTGGCAGAAAAATACTCTGCTGTACGTCCATGACCTGATGTATCTGCTTTTAATTGTAATGCTGCTGTTTGTTCTGGTGTTCCGGATTATCGTGGTTTCCGGCGCCAGTATGAAGATGACGCTGCTGGATGGGGACTATCTGCTGCTTCTGAGCAACACCTTTTACCATCAGCCCAAGCAGGGAGACATTGTGGTTATCAGCAAGGAGACCTTTGACAACGGCAAGCCCATCGTCAAGCGTGTCATCGCCACGGAAGGGCAGACCGTGGACATTGATTTTGAAAACAGCATCGTCTACGTG
Organism: uncultured Clostridia bacterium; assembly: GCA_945836055.1. GTDB lineage: Bacteria > Bacillota > Clostridia > Oscillospirales > Oscillospiraceae > Faecousia. Next base: position 4,306 of record CAMAKJ010000073.1, read on the forward strand.
GACGGTGTGGCTCTGCAGGAGGACTATACCAACGCGCCCACGAACGTGGATGGCGGAACCCGCTTCCCGCTGACGGTGGCGGAGGGCTGCCTGTTCGTGATGGGGGATAACCGGGGCGTTTCCAAGGACAGCCGGTATCCTGATGTGGGGCAGATTGACAAGCGGGAAGTGCTGGGAAAAGCGATTTTCCTCATGTATCCGGGGACGGATGACGGCAGCTATCCCCGAGAAATGAGCAGAGTTGGAGCGATAAAATGACGGAGAATATGAACATTCAATGGTATCCGGGGCATATGACCAAAACCCGCCGCCAGATAGAGGCTGACCTGAAGCTGGTGGACGCGGTGTGCGAAATTGTGGACGCCCGGATTCCCATTTCCAGCAGGAACCCGGACATCGACGCGATCTGCGGCGCAAAGCCCAGAATTCTGGTGTTGAACCGCATGGATCTGGCTGACCCGGAGGCAACCAAGCGGTGGGAAGCGTATTTCAGGAGCAAAGGCATGACGGTCATCGCCACGGACTGCAAGACGAAAAAAGGCATATCCGGCTTTACCCCCGCCGCCCGGGCAGCCTGCGCGGAAAGAATAGAGCGGGACGCAAAGCGGGGCATGAGCCGGGCGCTGAAGGTCATGGTGGTGGGCATTCCCAACGTGGGAAAATCCACCCTGATTAACCAGATTTCCGGCCGTAAGGGCGCGAAGGCCGAGAACCGGCCCGGCGTGACCCGGGGCAAGCAGTGGGTAAGCGTGGACGCGGGACTGCAGATGCTGGATACCCCCGGCATCCTGTGGCCCAAGTTTGAAGACCCGGAGGTTGGCATGAAGCTGGCCTACACCGGCGCGGTCAAGGAAGGCGTCATCGATATTGAGGAGCTGGCCTGCCGTCTGCTGGAGCTGCTGCACAAATACTACCCCCGGGCGCTGCTGGAGCGCTACAAGCTGGAAGCGCCTGAACACACCCCCAGCTGGGAGCTGCTGGAAATCGCAGGCAGAAAGCGGGGCTATCTGGTTTCCGGCGGGGAAGTGAACACCGAGCGGATGGCAAGGATGCTCCTGGATGAATTCCGCAGCGGAAAATTGGGGAGATTTACCCTGGAAATGCCGGAGGAACTGGTATGAGAGAGCAGAATATGTGGGAAATTGAAGAAAGTCTCTATTCTGACGGCCTGAATGTGATCTGCGGTGTGGACGAGGCCGGACGGGGCCCGCTGGCGGGGCCGGTGTACGCTGCGGCGGTGATTCTGCCGCCCAACCTGGAAATCCCTGGCCTGACGGACAGCAAAAAGCTCTCGGATAAAAAGCGGCGGGAGCTGTTTCCTGTCATTCAGGAGCAGGCCGTTGCCTACGGCATTGGCTCGGCTTCCGAGCAGGAGATCGACGAAATCAATATTTTGCAGGCGACCTTCCTCGCCATGCGCCGGGCACTGGCACAGCTGACCGTCACGCCGGACCTGGTTCTCATTGACGGAAACCGGGAGACGGACTTCGGCCTGCCGGTTAAGACCGTGGTCAAGGGGGACAGCCTCAGCGCGAATATCGCGGCGGCGTCGGTGCTGGCCAAGGTTTCCCGGGACGACTGGATGCTGGAAATGGCAAAGCAGTACCCCCAGTTTGGCTTTGAAATCCACAAGGGCTATCCCACCCGGGCGCATTACGATGCCCTCCGTGCCCATGGCCCCTGTCCCATTCACCGGATGAGCTTTCTGAAAAAGTTCTATGGGGAGAAATAATCTTGCAGGCGCCTGGGGAGAGGCGCTGGCGGCGGAGTATCTGCGGAAAAAGCGCTACAGCATCGTGGCTTCCGGCTACCGCTGCCGGTTCGGAGAAATCGACCTGATTGTGAAAAACCGGAAATACCTTGTGTTTGTGGAAGTCAAGCTCCGAAAATCCGCCGGTTTTGCCCGGGCGATGGAGTATGTGGACAGGAACAAGCAGCAAAAGCTCCGCACCACGGCGTCGCTGTACCTCTCCGAAAATCCCACCGACCTGCAGCCCCGGTTTGATGTAATCGAAATCTACGCGCCGGATGGAACGGGGACGCTTCACCCGGAAATACACCATTTGGAGGATGCGTTTCAATGAATTTTCCCGTATTGGATCTGCACTGTGATACGATTCTGGCGCTTTTGGGACAGAGCGGCAACGAGGCCGGGAGCCTGCGCCGGAATGCGGGTCACATTGACCTGGAGCGGGCGTCCGCCCTGGGAGGCTATGCCCAGTGCTTTGCCTGCTTTACAACCCCGATGATGGAGGAATACCGCCACATTTCTCCCGTGGTGGCCTTTGAGCGGGAGCTTGCCACCATCCAGCGGGAGACCGACAAAAACAAAGACCGGATCGCCATTGCCTATTCTCCGAAGGAAATTGAGGAAAACCGGGAAAGCGGCAAAATGTCCGCCATTCTGACCCTGGAGGGCACGGCGGGCATCGGCTATGACCCGGAGCTGCTTTCGGATTTGTGGAATATCGGTTTCCGGATTGTGAGCCTTGGATGGAATGAACAGAATCCGCTCACCGGCTCCAACGTCACCGGCGGTGGTCTGACGGACCGGGGCAGGGAATTCGTCCGGGAGGCCCAGCGGCTGGGAATGCTGATTGATGTCAGCCATATCAGCGACGAGGGCTTCTGGGACATCATGGACATTACCAACGCCCCCGTTGTGGCCACCCATTCCAACAGCCGCGCCCTGTGCGCCCACAGCCGCAATCTGACGGATGATATGTTCCGCGCCATCGTCCAGACCGGCGGCGTGGCCGGGTACAACGTCTGTACCGAATTCACCGGGGAAAAGGCGACGATTGACACCATGTGCGACCATATTCTCCACTTTATGGAGCTGGACCCCACGGGAAAGCACGTCGCCCTGGGCGGCGACCTGGACGGCATCGACGAAATGCCCCAGGGCTTTGAGGGCGTTCAGAGCTGGCCCAAGGTGGCCCGGCGGCTTCTGGAGCGGGGCCTGGACGAAAAAACCGTTGGGAACATTTTCTGGAACAACGCCATTGGAGTGATGGAATGTGCTGTATGTGACCACGCGCAATAACCGGGATGCCTACACCGCCCAGCGGGTTCTCCGGGAGGATCGGGGACCGGACGGCGGGTTGTATGTGCCCTTCCGCGCGCCCGGCTTTACCCGGGAGGAAATCCTGTCCCTGGGCGGCAAATCCTTCAATCAATGCGTTGCCGATGTGCTCAACCGGCTGTTCAATACCAGGCTGACGGCCTGGGACGTGGAATTTGCCGCGGGGCGCTGCCCGGTGCGGCTGTCCAACCTGCCCCAAAAGACAATTCTCGCGGAGTGCCGGCACAACCCGGAAGGCACCTTTTCCGCCACAGTTCGCGCGCTGACTGACGCTTTACGCGGCGGTAAGCCGGGAACCGACGGCGGCTGGGGGAAGGTAGCCGTTGGAATCGCGGTGCTGTTCGGCATTTTCGGGGAGCTGATTCGGGACGGAATTGCGGATTTTGAGAATACAGTGGATATTTCCCTGGTTTCCGGGGACTTTGATCTTCCCATGAGCGCCTGGTATGCCCGGGAGTGGGGCTTGCCCATCGGCAGCGTCGTCTGCTGCTGCAACGAAAACGGAAATCTCTGGGAGCTTCTGCATCACGGGCAGCTCCGCACGGATGCCGTCAGCGTGAAAACAGACACGCCGGATGCGGATGTGACGGTTCCTGCCGGTCTGGAGCGGCTGATTTTTGCCTGCGGCGGGATTCGGGAAGTGGAACACTACCTGGAGGTCTGCCGCCGGGGCGGCGTGTACTGCCCAAGCGACGTCCTGCTCTCCCGGCTGCGGGAGGGAATGGAGGTTTCCGTGGTCGGCGCCCGGCGGACGGAAACCACGGTGTCCACGCTTTTTCACTCCTGCGGCTGTGTTCTGTCCCCGTATTCCGCACTGGCCTGGGCGGGCGTGCAGGACTTCCGGACGATGACCGGTGTGAGCGGTCACGCCCTGGTTCTGGAAGAAAAAAGCCCTGCCCTGGATTCGGAAGCGGTGGCAGGAGCCCTGGGTGTTTCCGCGGATGCATTGAACCGGTACCTGTAGAAAAACGTCCCCTGGAGGATGACAAATGAGAAAAACC
>CAMAKJ010000074.1 GCA_945836055.1 uncultured Clostridia bacterium
AAGGTCGCACTAGTCGGGGAGATAGCGGTGCCCTGTACCTGCAATCCGCTACAGCAGGGATGAATTCCCACACCCGGGCAAGCTTGAATATTGTCTGACCTGCGTAAGTGGTGTTGAGAGAACGGTCTTGCGCAACGGGATCCCGTGAACCATGTCAGGTGGGGAACCAAGCAGCATTAAGCGGATCTTCCCGTGTGCCGCGGGGCTGCCGTTCTTGAGCTTACTGCGTCAGGATTCGGGTATTCGGCTTGTTCAAATGTGGGTGTGCGATCTTGTTATGAGCCGGACGGATTTTTAATTGAAAATTGAAAATAGAAAGTTGAAAATGATTATGGATAATGCGGTTGAGGAAAAGAGTTTCCGATTTGCGATCCGTATAGTGAAGCTTGGTAACAATCATTAAAACTACGAAACAATAAAAATTTCAATTTTCAATTCTGGAAAGGAGGTCTGTTATGTCATCCTACCAGGCGCTTTACCGGAAATACCGGCCGCAGACCTTTGACGATGTGTCCGGGCAGATGGCGGTGACCCAGACGCTGAAAACCCAGATCATGACCGGGAAGCTGAGCCACGCCTACCTGTTCACCGGCTCCCGGGGCACGGGCAAGACCAGCTGCGCCAAAATTCTGGCCAAAGCGGTCAACTGCCTGCACCCGGATCACGGCAACCCCTGCAACGTCTGCGAAGCCTGCCGGGCTATCGACTCCGGCTCCTGCATGGACGTGCTGGAAATTGACGCCGCTTCCAACAACGGCGTGGACAACGTCCGGGATCTCCGGGACGATGCTGTGTATACCCCCTCTCAGGTGAAGATGCGGGTGTATATCATCGACGAGGTGCACATGCTCTCCCTGTCAGCCTTCAACGCCCTGCTGAAGCTCATTGAGGAGCCGCCGGAGCATCTTTTGTTTATTCTTGCCACCACTGAGCTGCACAAGGTTCCCGCGACCATTTTGTCCCGGTGCCAGCGATTTTCCTTCCGGCGTATCAGCCAGGAGGACATTGCGGCTCGGCTGCAATTTGTTGCGTATCAGGAGAACATCGATTTGGACGACGGCGCGGCGCGGGTCATTGCCCGCCTGGCCGACGGCGGTATGCGGGACGGTCTGAGCCTGCTGGATCAGTGCGCCTCCGCCACCACGGGAGAACTGACGGCGGAGCGGGTTTACGCCTGCCTTGGCATCGCCGGGGAACAGAAATGCGGCGAGCTGATGGGGGATATTGCCGCCCATGATACCAAAGCCGCCCTGGAGCTTTTTAACCGGCTTTATACCGAGGGCAAGGATTTGGGAGCCATGCTGGATGAAATGGCCTGCCTGACCCGGGACCTTCTGGTGCTGAAAACCGCCGGAAACGCGGGAATCACCATGCTCTCCGGGGTAGCCTCCGACAAGGAAAGCCTGGAGCTGACAAAAGCCTTCAGCAGCGCCGAGCTGGTGCGGATGATGGAGCGGATTCAGGAAACCCTGTCCGGCTTCACCAGAAGCGCCAGCCGCCGCATGGATGCGGAGCTGTGCCTGGTGGAGCTGTGCCAACCGGAGCTGAGCCTGGACGCCAAATCCCTGAACGCCCGCCTGACCCGGCTGGAGGAGCAGGTGAAAAGCGGCAGCTTTGTTCCCGCTCCCGCCAAGAAGCAGGAGCAGCGGACTGAGGAAACAGATGACGAATCGGACCTTCTGCCCGTTCCGGACGACGCTGACGCGCCGCCGGAGATGGATGCACCCCCTGCGCCCTTGCAGGACGAAGCGCCGGTGGGGTTCTGGTCGGATTTGGTGGCGGCGGTGCGCAGGGAATTAAAGCCCCCGGTATCCGGTTTCTTCGTGGTGACGCCCAACGCACCGGTTCAGGGCGCTTTGACGGGCGGCAGGCTGGAGCTGCGGTGCACCAACAGCTTTACGGCCCAGATGCTGGACAAGCCGGAAATCCTGGAGGTTGTGTCCCGGAAGGCCGCAGCCATGCTCTCCCGCCCCATTCAGGCGGTGACCGTGGATCTGTCGGAAAAACCGGCTGCCAACCCCAGATTGGAGCAGCTGATGAATTTCGGCAGAGCCCACAGCGATATTGTGAAAATCAAAGAATAATCTTTTTACAGAATAGGAGAAACGAATTATGGCAAAAGGCGGATTCCGGGGAATGCCCGGCGGTATGAATCAGACGGCTATGATGAAGCAGGCCCAGAAGATGCAGCAGGAGATGCTGCGCATGCAGGCGGAGCAGGAGGCCAAGACCTTCACGGCTGCTGCCGGCGGCGGTGTGGTCAGCGCCACGGTAAACGGCAAGCATGAGCTGGTGAACATTGAGATCAAGCCCGAGGCGGTTGACCCGGATGATGTGGAGATGCTGCAGGACATGGTCATCGCGGCGGTGAACGAGGCCATGCGGGCGGCGGATGCCGAGGCGGCGAACAATATGTCCCGTCTCACCGGCGGCCTGAACCTGGGCGGCCTGTTCTAAGGAGCGTGTATGCAGTTTTTTCCCGCAGCGCTGCAAAATCTGGCCGACCAGTTTGCCAAGCTCCCGGGCATCGGCGGAAAGACCGCCCAAAGGCTTGCCTTTCATGTGCTGAGCCTGCCCCTGGAGGATGCGGAGGAATTTGCCTCCGCCATTCTGGAAGCGAAAAAGCAGGTGCATACCTGTCCCGTCTGCCAGAATCTGACGGACCGGGAAATTTGTCCCATCTGTGATGACGATACCCGGGACAGAAGCGTCATCTGCGTGGTGGCGGAGCCGAAGGATGTCATCGCCATGGAGCGGAGCCGGGAATTCCGGGGGGTGTACCATGTGCTTCACGGTGTCATTTCCCCCCTGAACCATGTGACTCAGGACGACATCCGGGTCAAGGAGCTGCTTCAGCGGGTGGGTACCGGAGAGGTCAAGGAGGTCATTATGGCCACCAACCCGGACACCGAGGGCGAGGCCACGGCCATGTACATCTCCCGTCTGCTTCGCCCCATGGAGGTCAAGGTCACCCGTCTGGCCTATGGCGTACCGGTGGGAAGCCAGCTGGAATATGCCGACGAGGTGACCCTCTCCCGGGCACTGGAAGGCCGGCAGGAAATGTGATACGAAAAAGGAGCTGCCTGACTGTAAGGCAGCTCCTTTTTGCGGCATGACCGCATTACGGCATCTGGACGTTCCGCTTTTTCCTGTCCGGCAGCTGGGACACGATGACGCCCGCGAATACCAATCCGCAGCCCAGCAGCTCCCAGGGGGTCATGGTCTCGTGGAGCACCAGCCAGCCGCCCAGAGCGGCGAATACCGATTCCAGGCTCATAATCAGGGAAGCGGCAGCGGGCTCCAAATCCTTCTGCCCCACGATCTGCAGGGTGTAGGCAACGCCCATGGACAAAATACCCGCAAAGCCCAGAGGCAGCCAGCAGGCGGCGATAGCGGAGAGGGTCACGGTTTCCCTGGTCAGAAGCAGGAAGGGCACGGAAAGGGCGGCGACCACCAGGCTCTGAATGCAGTTCAGGCGCAGACCGTCCAGGTTTCCCGCCAGCCGGTCGATGCAGGTGATCTGCACCGCGAAGGCCAGGGCGCAGCCCATGAGGAACAGGTCGCCCTTGTTGATTTCCGACACGCCCATGCAGCTGAGCAGATACAGTCCCACAACCGCCAGCGCCACGCTGAATACCGTGGATTTGGGCGGTTTTTTTCCCAGAAACAGCCCCAACACCGGCACCAGCACAATGTACATGGCGGTAAGGAAGCCTGCCTTTCCCGCGTCGGTGTACACAATGCCGATCTGCTGAAGGCTCGCCGCTACAAAAAGGGCGCAGCCGCAGATACCGCCCACCTTCCACAGCGCGGGGGTCTTCCACTTTTCCGCGGACTCCCGGAAGCTGCATTTGCCCATGTCCATAACAAAGGCGCAGGGAATCAGAAACAGCACGGCAAGAAAGCAGCGCACTGCCTGAAAGGTAAAGGGGCCGATGTGATCCATGCCCACGCTCTGGGCGATAAAGGCAAAGCCCCAGATCACCGTACCCAGCAGCAGACTGAGGCTGCCGCGAATTCTGTTTTTCTTCATAAAGCATCACCGGCGCCTACTTTACCATATTTCCCGAATCAATGCAAGGCGCGTTGCTTTTTTTTGGATAGTGTGGTATAATAGAAGAAAAAACCGGGAGGGAAAATTATGGAAGAAATCGAAAGAATCCGTACCCGCGACCAGATTCCCACAGAGGATACCTGGAAGCTGGAGGATCTGTACGCAACCGACGCTGACTGGGAGACGGAGCTGGCCACCCTGGCGGAGGACCAGAAGACCCTGTCCGCCTTTTGCGGCCGTCTGGGACAGAGCGGGCAGACGCTGTGCGAGTATCTGGAAAACATGGAGCGGGTGAACGCCAAGCTGGAGCTGCTGGGCAACTACTGTATGCGCCGGGCGGACGAGGATACCCGCAACACCGCCTATCAGGCCATGTCCGGCAGGTTCATGAGCGTCGCCGTGGCGCTGGACGCGGCCTGCAGCTTTGCCACCCCGGAGATCATGGCGATTTCCGATGGGGCGCTAGAGGACTTCTATGCCCAATATCCAAAGCTGGAGCGCTACCGCCGCTTCCTGACGGATCTGCGCCGCCGCAAGGCCCACACCCTGTCCGCCGCCGAGGAGAAGCTGCTGGCGGCCGCGGGGGAGATGGCCCAGGCGCCGGACACCATTTACGGCGCTCTGACTGATGCGGACATGAAGTTCCCAGACGCGGTGGACGCCCAGGGACGCAGACATCCCCTGACCCACGGCACCTTTGTCAAGCTGGAGGAGAGCCCTGACCGTGATTTGCGCCGCAGCGCCTACGAAAACCTGTACGACGGCTTGGACGGGGTGAAGAATACGGCGGCCTCCCTGCTGAACGCCCAGAATAAGCAGCTGAAGTTCTTTGCCGAAGCCCGCAAGTACGGCACTGCCTTTGAAGCGTCCCTGGACGCAACAAATGTCCCCACGTCGGTCTACAAAAACCTCATCGAGGCCGTCCATCAGAACATGGACAAAATGTACCGCTATGTCCGCCTGCGCAAGAAGCTGCTGGGGGTGGAGGAGCTCCACTTCTACGACGTTTACACACCGCTTCTCAAGGACGTGGACAAGCACATCCCCTTTGAGCAGGCGAAGCAGACGGTTTACGACGCGCTGGCTCCCCTGGGCGAGGACTACCGCGCCATTTTGAAGGAGGGCTTTGACAACCGCTGGATTGACGTCTACCAGAACGAGGGGAAGCGGGGCGGTGCGTATTCCGCCGGAACCGCCGTCCACCCCTATGTGCTGCTGAACTACACCGGCACTCTGGACAGCCAGTTCACCCTGGCCCACGAAATGGGTCACGCCATCCACTCCTACCTGTCCAACAAAAATCAGAATCCCATCGATGCGGACTATGTGATTTTTGTGGCTGAGGTGGCTTCCACCTGCAACGAAGCCCTGCTGATGGAGCATCTGCTGGCGAAAACCACGGACAAAAAGGAACGGGCCTACCTGATTAACCATTTCCTGGAGCAGTTCAAGAGCACCCTGTACCGCCAGACCATGTTTGCCGAGTTCGAGCTGAACATCGGCCAGATGACGGCCCAAGGGCAGACCCTCACCGCCGACGTGCTGAACGACGAGTACAAGCGCCTGAACGAACTGTACTTTGGCCCGGACATGGTGGTGGACGACCGGATTGCCCTGGAGTGGGCGCGGATTCCCCATTTCTATTACGATTACTATGTGTTCCAGTACGCCACCGGCTACTCTGCCGCCATTGCCCTGTCCCGCCGGATTCTGCGGGAAGGGGAGCCGGCGGTGAAGGATTACCTGGGCTTCCTCTCCGGCGGCTGCTCCAAGAGCCCCATCGAGCTGCTAAAGGGCGCGGGCGTGGACATGACCAGCCCCGAGCCGGTGAACCAGGCACTGAAGCTCTTCGGCGAGCTGCTGGACGAGATGGAAGAGCTGACCCGGGAGTAAGCCATGGAGGAGCTGTTTTTACCCACGCTGCACACCTTCGCCATGAATAACATCTTCACCGGCTCCAAGGGGCTTTTCCGCTTCCGGGCGGAGCCGAAGGTGGTCATGGCGAATCCCAAGGAAGTGGACTTCGCCCAAAGCGCCATCCATGTGGAATACTGGCACGGTCTGTACTGTTATGAGAAAAGCACCATGGAGGGGGAGGCGACCTTCCCCATGAGCGAGGAAGGCCGGACGGAGATGCTTCATTGGCTGGAAGAGAAAATATAACGGCGGAACCGCAGGGGATTTCCCTGCGGTTCTCTGTCCTCCTGGCGGAATCAGGTTTTTATGGAAAATAATCAAATATCCTCTTGCAATTTCTGTAGATGGTTGTGTATAATAGCTACAACATCGGCAGAAAGGAGGCGACGGTGATGCAATCTGCGTATGGGGAAATTGCCGCGCTGAGCATGGAGGAAGCGGCATTGGAGCGGAGCGCCGCTTATCTGCATGCCCAACTGAGCCGCTTTTTGAAGCTGAAGGAGCGGGTGCTGATCTGCTTTCCGAACCATGACCGGGGCAGTATCGGCTGGCTTATGGAGCAGGCGGTGCGGCGGTGCGGCGCGGTGCCGGTGCTGTGGGGGCCGGAAAAGACCTGGAAGCAGCTGCTGCAGCAGGCCTTTTTCAGCCACGCCGGAGCCATTATTGCCATGCCCCTGATTGTGCTGGGGCTGACCAAGCTGAAAAAATACAGCGGCATTCCGCTGTACATCCGCAATGTGGTGACGGCGGGATACCCCTGTCTGGACTGGATGATCGACGGTGTCGCCGGCGGCCTGGACTGCAGAACATGGGGCTGCTTTGGTCTTGGAACCACCTGCGCGGTCGCGGGGTTCTCCTGCGGGAAAAGCCTGGGGGTTCACCTCCGGGATACGGAGTACGGCGTGGACATTGTGGATTCCGACGGCGCGGCCCTGCCTGCGGGAGAGACCGGAGAAATCGTCCTGTATCCCAAAAAGCAGCCCTGGCTGCGGCATTTTACAGGGGATGTGGGGCGCGTCGAGACGGCTCCCTGCCCATGCGGCTGTGCCGCGCCCAGACTGATGGACATCCGGCCGGGCAGCGCGGTTGACCCGGATCTGGCAGAGCTGGGACAGAGGCTGCAAAGCTGGACCAGTGTGCTGGACTGCCGTCTGGACAAAGGAGAGTACGGACTGGAAATCGAGATGATCGTGTTTCCCGGGGAAAAGCTCCCCAAGCTGCCCTCTGCCGCCAAACAGGTCATCCGCCCCTGGAATCCCAAAGAGGATGCGCCGTTCTGGTATATGCCCCTGGCGGATGAGACGGTTTTTTTGGAGGAAGGTTATTGACTTTTTCACGGTTTGTGGTAGAATGTCAGAGATATGCAAAGACATTGCGGAAACCAAGCAGGACGGAGCCCTTTCAGCGAGGGGGAGACGGTGAAAGCCCCCGGAGGAAGCCCTGCAAGCCATTTTCGCGTCGCCCGGGATGACCGGGACGGGTGCTCCCGTTACAGAGCGTCTAAGATGTCCCCCAACGGGGACGAATTAGGGTGGTACCGCGATTTACGTCGCCCCTATGCTTTGGGGGCGGCGTTTTTTGCTGAAAGTTGAAAGTTTTGAAAATTTACTTTCAGCTCCAATCAAATATATGGAGGTAGAAACCAATGAATCCCAAGCCTTACGGCGTAAACGAACTGCGCGAAATGTTCCTGTCTTTCTTTGAAAGCAAGGGCCATCTGCGCCTGCCCAGCTTTTCCCTGATTCCCCAAAACGATGCGTCTCTGCTGCTGATCAACTCCGGCATGGCGCCCATGAAGCCCTACTTCAAGGGCGAGGTGGAGCCGCCCCGTCACCGGGTGTGCACCTGCCAGAAGTGCATCCGCACCGGCGATATCGAGAACATCGGCAAGACCGCCCGCCACGGCACCTATTTCGAGATGCTGGGTAACTTCTCCTTCGGCGACTACTTCAAGCACGAGGCCATTGCCTGGAGCTGGGAATTCCTGACGAAGGTGGTGGGCCTGGACGAAAACCGGCTGTATCCCTCCATCTACGAAAACGATGACGAGGCCTTTGAAATCTGGAACAAGGAAGTGGGCGTCCCCGCGGAGCGTATCTTCCGTTTTGGCAAGGAGGACAACTTCTGGGAGCACGGCTCCGGCCCCTGCGGTCCCTGCTCCGAAATCTACTATGACCGGGGCGAAAAGTACGGCTGCGGCAAGCCGG
>CAMAKJ010000075.1 GCA_945836055.1 uncultured Clostridia bacterium
AAATGATTATCAAACAGGATTTTCTCTATTCTCCCAAGGGGGCAAACCGTCCCCTGCACATCTATCTGCCGGACGGGTATGAAACCCGGCAGGAACGCTATCCCGTCATGTACTTTTTTGACGGGCACAACCTGTTTTTCGACAGCGACGCCACCTACGGCAAATGCTGGGGCCTGAAGGACTTCCTGGACGGCTGGGGCAAGGACATGATCGTGGTCGGCCTGGAGTGCGGCCATGACGGCGACGAGCGGCTCAGCGAGTATCTCCCTTACCCGGCGGACAAAGGCAGCTGGTTCGACCGTTTTGTGCCCATGGGAGCAGCCACCATGGACTGGATTGTAAACGAGGTAAAGCCCTACATCGACGCTCACTTTCCCACCATTCCCTTCCGGGAGTGCACCGGCATCGCCGGTTCCAGCATGGGCGGGGTGATGTCACTGTACGCCGCCGTGCGCTATAACCGGTGGTTTTCCAAGGCCGGATGCCTGTCCAGCGCCATTGGGTTCTGTATGCAGCCGCTTATGGAGGACATGCGCCGCTGCCCCATCAGCCCGGATACCCGGATCTACCTGTCCTGGGGCACCCGGGAGGCCCACGGCGTGAAGGACCCCGAAGCAGAGGACAAAAGCAGCTGGACATACCGCTGCAACAATCAGGCGGCGGACCTTGCCGTCCAAAAGGGCGCGGCGGTGAAGCTGCGCTGCCAGGTGGGCGGCGCCCACTGCGAAGCGGACTGGGAAAAGCTGGTGCCGGAATGTATGCATTTCCTCTGGATGGAATGAGGGAACGGTTCGGGAAATTGTCAGCGGCCAGAGGCCGCATTTCCTGTTTGGCTGCGTTTTTTTGACGCACACTATTGACAACGGGCAGAATCGAGAGTATACTGATATCAACAAATGAGCGTATGCTCATATAAACAGTTAAAGGGAGGCGTTCCCATGAAGAAAAAGGTTTACATTGTGGAAAACCTGGACTGCGCCCACTGCGCGTCCCAGGTGGAGGCTGCGCTGAACGCCCATCCGGCGGTGCAGGAGGCGGTGCTGACCTTCGCAACAAAGCAGCTGCGGCTGACGGCTGAGGACCCGGACGCACTGCTGCCGGAGCTTCGGGAAATCGCCCGGAAGGTAGAGCCGGAGGTGCGGATTATCCCCAGAGGCGAACATCACGCCCAGGAGGATCACGACCATCATCACGCCGAATGCGGCTGCGGGCACGATCACCACGGTGAGGACGACCATGATCCGCATCACTCCGAATGCGGCTGCGGCCACGATCATAGCCATGGCGGGCATGACCACGACCATCCCCATGCGGGGCATGACCACGAACAGGGGGAGGACGGTCACGAAGGCGGAGAGAGCCTGAAGCCCATCGCCGTAGGGGCAGGGTTGTTCGTTCTCGGGCTGATTTTGGACCACTTTGGCCTTACCTGGCTGACACTGGGTGTGTGCATCGCGGCCTATGGCCTGCTGGGCGGCGGGGTTATCCGGACGGCGGTAAAGAACCTCGTCCGCGGCCGGATGCTGGACGAGAATTTCCTGATGGCGCTGGCGTCCATCGGCGCGTTCTTCATCGGCAGCTACACCGAGGCCGTGGGTGTCATGCTGTTCTACCGGGTGGGCGAGTATTTTGAGGACAAGGCCGTGGAGCGCAGCCGCAGTCAGATTATGGAAGCGGTGGACCTGCGTCCTGAGGTTGTCCAGCTGGTGGACGGGGAGACGGTGCGGGAGATTCCCGCCGGAGAAGCGAAGGTTGGGGACATCGTGCTGGTGCGCCCCGGCGACCGGATTCCGCTGGACGGAACCGTGGTCAGCGGAAGCGGCCGCATCGACACAGCGCCCATCACCGGCGAACCGGTCCCGGTGTCCGTGGGGGAGGGAGACAGCGTGATTTCCGGCTGCGTCAACACGACGGGACAGCTTACCCTCCGGGTGGAGAAGCCCCTGGGTGAGTCCATGGTGACCCGGATTCTGGACAGCGTGGAGAACGCTGCCGCCAGCAAGCCGAAAATCGACCGCTTTATCACCCGCTTTGCCCGAGTTTACACCCCCATCGTTGTGACAATCGCGGCCATTACGGCGGTTGTGCCCGCCCTGGTCACCGGCCAGTGGGGCTACTGGGTGTATACCGCGCTGACCTTCCTGGTTATGAGCTGCCCCTGCGCTCTGGTGCTCAGCGTACCTTTGGCGTTCTTTGCCGGTATCGGCGCGGGCAGTAAGAAGGGCATTCTCTTCAAGGGCGGACAGTCCATGGAGGCCATGGGCAGGATCAAAGCCGTCGTCATGGACAAGACCGGCACCATCACCAAGGGCGACTTTACCGTTCAGAAGATCGTGGGCGGCGATGAGCTTCTGGAGCTGTGCGCCAGCTGCGAGCAGCAGTCCACCCACCCCATTGCCGAAAGCATCGTTGCGGCGGCTAAACAGCGGGGCATGGCTCTGCGGCGGCCGGAGGAGCTGGAGGAGCTGGCCGGCCGGGGCATCCGGGCGAAGATCGGCGGCAGGGAAATCCTCTGCGGCAGCGAGCGGCTGCTGGACGAGCGGGGCGTCCAGTTCCCCAGAGCGAAAGAGTACGGCACCAAGGTGCTGGTGGCGGCGGACGGCGTGTACCAGGGATACCTGCTCATTGCTGACACCGTGAAGCCCGGGGCGGAGAACGCCGTCCGGGCACTGCGGGACAGCGGCATCGAGACCGTTATGCTCACCGGCGACGCTGAGGAGTCGGCGAAGGCGGTGGCCGGAGCGGTGGGCATCCGGGAGGTGCACGCGGGGCTTCTGCCCCAGCAGAAGCTGGAGCACCTCCAGGCCATCCGGCAGGAGAAGGGCGCTGCCATGTTCGTGGGCGACGGCATCAACGACGCGCCGGTGCTTGCCGGCGCGGACGTGGGCGCGGCCATGGGCAGCGGCGCGGACGCGGCCATCGAAGCGGCGGATGTGGTGTTCATGACCTCGGACGTGGAGGCGGTGCCCCAGGCGCTGCGGATTGCGAAGCAGACCGGGCAGATTGCCTGGCAGAATGTGATCTTTGCCCTGGCGGTGAAGCTGGCGGTGATGATCCTGGGCCTGTGCGGCTATGCCTCCATGTGGCTGGCGGTGTTCGCCGATTCGGGTGTGGCTATGCTGTGCGTGCTGAACTCCATTCGGGTTCTGTATAAGAAGTGAGAAAAATGGAAAGCGCCGCTGTCTGCAAAGACGGCGGCGCTTTTCGTGGGACGGTACGTTTGTTGCCTGTTTTCCGGTTCAGCCGGTAATGTCACCAAATCTCACGCGGGGAAATTGTGGAATATGCAGAACTTTCAAAAACTGGGAAATTATTGATTGAAATCTTATGCAAAGTGCGTTATGATGTTGACATGGAAATGTTGGAATCGTTTCCAAAACAACATCCGGCACAGCCGGAACTAACACTGACAGTCGCGTTCGCCGTTATCAGCATTTTGTGGGTGTTCCCTGTTTTTATGGTGGTGCTAAACTCCTTCAAGGTGAATACCTTCGTCAAGACCGATACCTTCGCGTGGCCCACGGGCGAGAGCTTCGCCGGCTGGGGCAACTTCGTGAAAGGCGTAACCTTCGGCGGCTATCCCTTCTGGAATTCCGCATTTTACAGTGTGGTTATCACGGTGCTGTCCACTGCGCTGATTCTGCTGTTCACCTCCATGGCGGCGTGGTATATTTCCCGTGTGGATTCCGTGTTCTGCAGGATTATGTACTTTGCCTGCGTGTTTTCCATGGTGGTTCCCTTCCAGATGGTCATGTTCACGCTGTCCAAAACGGCGGACACCCTGAAACTGAATACCCCCTGGACGATCCCGATCATTTACCTCGGCTTCGGCGCGGGACTGGCGGTATTCATGTTTACCGGCTTCGTCAAGAGCATCCCCCTGGAAATCGAGGAGGCGGCTGCCATTGATGGGTGCGGCCCTCTGCGTACCTATTTCAGAGTTGTGATGCCCATGATGGTGCCCACCATGGTTTCTGTCGGCATTCTGGAACTGATGTGGGTCTGGAACGATTACCTCCTGCCTTACCTGGTGCTGGATCGGACAAAGTATATGACCATTCCCATCCACATTCAGTACCTGAAGGGCAGCTACGGCACCGTGGATCTGGGCGCAACCATGGCGCTGATTCTGCTGAGCATTATTCCCGTGATTGTGTTCTATCTGACCTGCCAGAAGTACATCATCAAGGGCGTCGCCGCCGGTGCGGTGAAGGGCTGATCGCTCAGTAGGCTTTTGCAGTACATACCCACCGGCCCCGGGCCGGTGGGTATTTCCCAAACAGAGAAAAGAGACGGTGAATAGCCATGACAATCAAGGACCTGGCCGCCAAGACGGGGTATGCCGTCGGCACCGTTTCCCGGGCGCTGAATAACCACCCCAACGTCAGCGAACGGGCAAGACAGGTGATTCTGGAGGCCGCGGCGGAAAGCGGCTTCCAGCTGAACATCAATGCCAAGCAGCTCAAGCAGCACCACTCCACCACCATCCTGGTGGTGGTCAAGGGCACCGGCAACGAGCTGTTCGGCGAAATGGTGGAATCCATTCAGAATCTCATCGCCCAGACACGCTACCAGCTGGTGGTGGATTACATGGACGAGGACGAAAACGAGGTGCTCCGCGCCCTGCAGCTGTGCAGGGAGAAAAAACCCCTGGGAATTCTGTTCCTGGGCGGCAACAACCGGAATTTTATCCGCAGCTTCGGAGACATTGACATCCCCTGCGTTCTGGTTACCAACGACGCCTCTATGCTGACCTTTGACAATCTGTCCAGCGTCTCCACCGACGACCGGGAGGCCGCCCGCCGGGCCATCGATACGCTGATCGGCCTGGGACATGGCTGCATTGCCGTCATCGGCGGCGACCGGACTGTGTCTGACATCAGCCGGCTGCGTTATGAGGGCTGCCTGCAGTCCTTCGCAGAGCACGGCATTGCTTTCGATCCCCAGCAGGACTACCAGGGCGTGCGCTTCTCCTACCGCGACGGCTACCGGGCAACCCGGGAACTTCTCAATAACAGCCGCCCGTACACCGCCATCTTCGCCACTGCGGATGTGCTGGCCATCGGTACCATCCGCGCCCTGCGGGACTGCGGAATGCGGGTGCCGGAGGATATTTCCGTGATGGGGCTGGACGGACTGCCCCTGGGCAGCTTTCTGGTGCCCCAGCTTGCCACCGTCCGGCAGACGGTTTCCCTGCTGGCAAAGCGCAGCGTGGAGATCCTGCTGGACAGCATCGAGCAGGGAGCGCCTGCCTGCCACGAGACGGTGCCTTTCGAGGTGCTGTCCCGGGAAAGCGTGCGCTCGATTACAGAATAAGGAGAACAAATCCATGCGCGAAAGCGGTATTTTGATGCATATCACCTCCCTGCCGGGGCCTTACGGCATCGGCACCATGGGAAAAGAAGCCTATGCCTTTGTGGATTTTCTGAGGAAAGCAGGGCAGAGCTATTGGCAGATTCTGCCCCTGACGCCCACCGGCTACGGCGATTCTCCCTACCAGTCCTTCTCGGCCTGCGCCGGAAACCACTATCTCATCGACCTGGACACCCTGGCGGCGGAGGGACTGCTGAAAAAGAAGGAGATTCGGGACATTCCCTGGGGAGACAATCCACAGCGGGTGAATTTCGGCGCCATGTACGCACATCGCATGGGTGTTTTGAAGCTGGCCTGTCAGCGCTTTCGGCCGGATGCCGACTATGCGGCCTTCGTGGAGGAAAACGCGGACTGGCTTCCGGACTACGCCCTGTTTATGGCGCTGAAGGAGCGCTTCGGCGGCGCGCCCTGGCTGGACTGGCCGGAGCCGCTGCGGCTGCATGAGCCGGAAGCGCTGGAGGAAAAGCGGCGGGAGCTGTCCGGGGAGATCGGACTGCAGTATTTTGTGCAGTACGAATTTGACAGACAGTGGAAGGCCCTTCGGAAATACGCCGCCGAAAAGGGCATTCGGATCATCGGCGACGTGCCAATTTACGTGCCCCTGGATTCGGCGGATGTCTGGGCCAATCCGGAGCTGTTCCAGCTGGATGAAAACCGCCGCCCAAAGAAGGTTGCGGGATGCCCGCCGGATTCCTTCACCGCCGACGGTCAGCTCTGGGGCAACCCGATTTACGACTGGCAGAAAATGGCGGACACAGGCTATGCCTGGTGGATCAAGCGCCTGAAGGCCGCGGGGAAGCTCTACGATGTCATCCGTCTGGACCACTTCCGGGGCTTTGAAAGCTACTGGTCCGTGCCCGCCGGGGACAAGACCGCCCGGAACGGCGAATGGGTCAAGGGCCCCGGCGCAGACTTTATCCGGACAATTCAGCAGGCGCTGCCCGGTCTGGAATTCATTGCCGAGGATCTGGGCTTCATCACCCCGGAGGTGCGCCGGCTCCAGTTGGACTCCGGCTATCCCGGAATGAAGGTGCTGGAATTTGCCTTTGACTCCCGGGAGGAAAGCGACTACATGCCCCACCTCTACCCGGTGGACTCCGTGTGCTACACCGGCACCCACGACAATGTGACGCTGAAACAGTGGTTTGACGAGGCGGCGCCCGAGGATGTCGCCTGCGCCAAGGCCTATCTGGGCCTGAACAGGCAGGAGGGCTATATCCGGGGCATGATCCGGGGCTGCATGAGCTCCGTGTCCCGGCTATGCGTGGTGCAGATGCAGGACTACCTGGAGCTGGGCAAGGAGGCCCGGATGAACTTCCCCGGCACCCTGTCCAGCGACAACTGGACCTGGCGGGCGAAAAAAGGCTTCGATTCCGACGCCCTGGCAGCCAGAATCCGGGAGACCACCCGCCTGTATGGGAGACTCAGGAAATAAAAAAACAGGATCATCGCAAAAGTCCGGCTCCGGCCGGACTTTTTGCTGCAGCCGGCAGCGGAAACGGAAAGGCGGCAATGGGGCGTTTTTGATATTTTTTCCGGAAAAATGGGAGAATTATGTTAACTGCTGCATTTTTCACAAATTTCTGCCGCCCTCTCTATTTTTTATGTGGATACTACCAAAAAGTTGAAATTTTACAATTTTCACGATTGATTTTACCGCCCGTTTGTCTTACAATAAGGCCGAGCGGATTTTGAGAAAGCCGTTCGACGCGGCTGCACCGGAGGGATGGGAATTGCTGAACATTGTACTGGTGGAACCGGAGATTCCCCAGAACTGCGGCAACATCGCCCGCACCTGCGCCGCCACCGGCTGCCGCCTGCATCTGATCCGGCCCCTGGGCTTCGACATCTCCGAGCGGGCCGTCCGCCGGGCCGGGTTGGATTACTGGCATCTGGTAGAGGTCCTGGAGTACGAAAACCTGGCGGATTTCTTTTCCAGGAACCGGGTGGAGCAGATGTGGTGCCTGTCCACGAAAGCGCCCCGGAGCTATACCGAGGCCGCCTTTCACGACGGCTGCTACCTGTTCTTCGGTAAGGAGACAAAAGGGCTTCCGGAGGATTTCCTTCAGGCGCACTACGGCGAATGCGTCCGCATCCCCATGGTGAGCGACGCCCGGAGCCTGAACCTGAGCAACGCGGTGGCGATCACCGTCTACGAGGCGCTGCGCCAGCTTTCCTTTCCCAATTTGCGCGATTACGGTAAAATGCGGGAGTAATTTCCCGATGATTATGGAGGAATTACCATGAACTACAATAAGAAGTCCATCGAGGACATCGACGTATCCGGCAAGCGGGTGCTGTGCCGCTGCGACTTCAATGTCCCCACCAAGAACGGCGTCATCACCTCCGACAAGCGGATCGTCGCCGCCATGCCCACCATTCAGTACCTGGTTGACCACAACGCCAAGGTCATCCTGTGCTCCCACATGGGCAAGCCCAAGGGGGAGTGGAAGCCCGAGCTGAGCCTGAAGGTCGTTGCCAAGCGCATCAGCGAGCTGCTGGGCAAGGAGGTCGTCATGGCCGTCGACGTGGCCGGCGAGGACGCCAAGGCCAAGGCCGCCGCTTTGAAGGACGGCGATGTGATGCTGCTGGAGAACACCCGTTTCGAGAAGGGCGAGACCAAGAACGATCCCGCGCTGAGCAAGGCCCTGGCTTCCATGGCGGACATCTTCGTCAACGACGCCTTCGGCACCGCTCATCGTGCCCATGCTTCCACCGCCGGTGTGGCCGACTACCTGCCCGCCGTCAGCGGCTTCCTGGTTCAGAAGGAAGTTTCCATCATGGGCAAGGC
>CAMAKJ010000076.1 GCA_945836055.1 uncultured Clostridia bacterium
CGTTGGCACCAGCTATGACGCCACCGGCGAGGCCATGTCCGCCGGTACCATCGACCTGGGCTGGCTGCCCGGCGGCACCTACGCCCTGTACTCCGACGATGTGGACGTCATCCTGACCGCTACCCGCAACGGCCTGTCCAACGACAGCACGAACCCCGTCGACTGGAACGGCGAGGCCAACGCCACCCAGAAGAACGGTCCTCAGGTCACCTACTACCGTTCCCTGATTTACGCCACTCCCTCCGAATACGGCAAGGAGCTGGCCGCCAAGGTCAATGCCGGTGAGGCTCTGACCTGGGAAGACCTGGACAAGGCTACCTGGGCTGTGCAGAAGACCTCTTCCTCCGCCGGTTACATCTACCCCACCATGTGGCTGATGGAGAACTACGACGGCAAGAAGATTTCCGATCTGTCCAACGTGGTGCCCCTGGACTCCGGCTATGGCACCGCCTTCTCCTACGCTGCCGCTGAGCAGGTGGACATCATCGTCTGCTACGCCGACGGCCGTAACGACTACGAAGCCAGCTGGATGCTGCCCACCGACCAGAAGGACGAGACCGGCAAGCAGGGCATGGGCCGCAGCGATTCCATCTGGAATGAGCTGAATGTCATCGGCGTCACCGACGGCATCTATAACGACACCGTCGCCATCTCCAAGGAGAGCCAGTACTACACCCCCGAGCTGGTTGACGCCCTGCAGCAGTGCTTCATCAACATCATCAACACCGATGAAGGCAAGGAAATCTTCAGCGTTTACAGCCACGCCGGCTACGCCGTGGCTACCGACTCCGACTACGACGGCGCCCGTGCCGCTCTGGCCGCTGTGTCTTAATCAGTTCGTTTTCGGAAAGCGCCCTGCATTTCCAGGGCGCTTTCCCCCTTTACCGGATAGTGCTTCACAATACTTCATAAAGAAAAGGGTCACGGCATGATTGAATTCAAAAATGTGTATAAGACTTATCCAAACGGCTTCACGGCGCTGAAGAACATCAACCTGCAGATTGAGCAGGGGGAATTCGTGGCCATCATCGGCCTGTCCGGCGCCGGCAAGTCCACCATCCTGCGGTGCATCAACCGGATGCACGACATTACCAAGGGCGAGCTGACCGTGGACGGCACCGACGTAAACACCCTGCGGGGCAGGGAACTGCGCCGCTACCGCCGGAAGGTGGGTATGATTTTCCAGAGCTTCAATCTGGTCTCCCGCAGCACGGCCATCAAAAACGTCCTGACGGCGGATGTGCCCGACATGAACTTCCTGCGCGTTCTGTTCGGTATCTTTACCAAGGAGCAGAAGATGCGCGCCCTGGAGAGTCTGGACAAGGTAGGCATTTTGGATAAGGCCTATACCCGCTGCGACCAGCTTTCCGGCGGCCAGCAGCAGCGTGTGGCTCTGGCCCGCACCCTGAACCAGAACCCCAAAATCATCCTGGCGGATGAGCCGGTGGCGTCCCTGGACCCCATCACCGCCAAGCAGGTCATGGAGGACTTTGTCCGCATCAACCGGGATTACAAGATTTCCATTCTGCTGAACATCCACCATGTGGATCTGGCGCTGAAGTACTGCGACCGGGTCATCGGCATCCGTGCCGGTGAGATTGTGTTTGACGGCCCTGCCAGCACCATCACCCAGGAGCAGATCGACGAGGTCTACAACGGCACCAAGGCTCCCACCATGGGCGACGGAGAATGATATGGACAACGAAAACACCTCCGTTCTCTATAAAGAGACGTTTTACGACAAGATTTTCAAGCCGGAAATCGTGACGCTGCCCAACGGACACACCGTCCGCCGCCGCAGAAGCCGGACCCCTTTCATTGTGCTGGCGCTGGTGATTGCCATTTTGTGGGCGGTGAAGATGACCGGCTTTGACCCGTCGGAAATCGTCCGGCGGTTTGCCAAAATGATGGACCTGATGAAGAAAATCTTCCAGCCCGACTGGAGCTTTTTCCCCAAGGTCGTCTCCCCGCTGCTTGACACCATCAAGATGTCCATTCTGGGCACGGTCATCGGCTGCGCCGTCGCCCTGCCCGTGGCCATTCTGGCCTCCAGCAATATCAACCGCAACGCAATCATCGTCAGCATTTTCCGCTTTCTTCTGGCCCTGATCCGTACCCTGCCGACGTTGGTCATTGCCCTGGTGTGCGCCCTGATTTTTTCCCTGGGCACCTTCTCCGGCACCGTGGCCATCGCCATATTCACCTTCGGCGTGGTGTCCAAAATGCTCTACGAGAGCATCGAAACCATCGACATGGGCCCCTTTGAGGCCATGGAAGCCCTGGGCGCCAATAAGTTCCAGGCGTTCTGGTCGGCCTGCGTGCCCCAGATTCTGCCGGTGTATCTGAGCCACTGCCTGTACTGCTTTGAAATGAACATCCGCGCTTCCGCCATTCTGGGCTACGTCGGCGCGGGCGGCCTGGGCATCACCATCAACGAGCGCATCGGCTGGCGGGACTACAACAGCCTGGGCACGGTGCTGCTGTCGCTGTTTGTGGTGGTGGCGTTCATTGAGTTCTTCAGTGAATACCTGCGCAAAAAGCTCAGCTGAAAGGAGACGGACATGGCTAGCAAACTGGAAAACTTTGAACAGACCTTTGACCGCAAGCTCACCGCTGCGGAGGCCTACGCCAACCGTCCCCGGCATTGGATGCTGTACACCGGGATCGTGCTGATTATCGCGGTACTGGTGGGCTGGTCCGGGTCGGGAATCCGGTTCACCGGTATGACCACCACCGGCACGGAGGTGGCAAGGGGCGTTCTCCACGGCGTATTCAGCCCCGATCTGAAGCTGATGTTCGGCACCGGGGAAACCGACGTGCCCTATCTTCTGCTGCAGACCATCGCCATCGCGGTGCTGGGCACCTTGAACGGCGCGATTCTTGCCATTCCCTTTGCCTTCCTCGCCTCCGGCAATATTATGCCCAAGCCGGTGGCGTACCTGGTGCGGCTGATTATCCTGATGATCCGCACGATTCCCAGCCTGGTCTGGGCGCTGATGTGGATTCGGGTCACCGGCCCCGGCGCGGCCTGCGGCGTCATTACCCAGTCCGTGTGCTCCATCGGCATGATCTCCAAAATGTATATCACCGCCATCGAGGATTTGGATACCCATATTCTGGAAAGTCTGGACGCCATGGGGTGCAATGCCTTTGAGAAGATCCGCTACGGCGTTCTGCCCCAGCTCACCGCCAGCTTCATATCCACCACCATTTACCGCTTCGACATCAACCTCAAGGATGCCACCACCCTGGGCATTGTGGGTGCCGGCGGTATCGGCGCGTCGCTGGTGCAGTGCCTGAACAGCCGCCGCTGGGCCATGGTCGGTTCCTTTGTCTGGGGACTGATGGTTCTGGCGCTGATTATCGAGTTCTGCTCCACCCGGATTCGCAGAAAGCTCGCCCACGGCGCGTAAAACCGAAGCAAAGCCCCGACGCGGATAAGCGCCGGGGCTGTTCTATGGAGGAAGCTTATGAACCGCAATCTGACCATCTGCTTTACCAGCGACATCCACGGCTATTTTTCCGCCCTGGACTATGCCACCGGTGCCCCGGCTGCCACGGGGCTTGCCAACTGCATGACCGCCTTTCCCGACGACGGCAACACCCTGATTCTGGACGGGGGAGACACGATTCAGGGCAGCCCCTTTACCTACTGGCTCTACGGCGCCGCCCAAGAGGAAGAATGTGTTCCGGCCCGGGTGATGAATCTGGCGGGCTATGACTTTGTGACTCTGGGGAACCACGACTTTAACTACGGAAAAGCGGAAATCCAACGTTACCTTCGCCAATTGGATGCCCGGTGCCTGTGCGCCAATGTGGAGGGAATCCCGGAGGTAGAGAAGACCGCCCTGGTCACCCTGCAAAACGGTTTGCGGGTAGGGTTGACGGGAGTCGTTACGCCTTTTGTGAACGTCTGGGAAAGCCCGGAAAACCTGGAGGGTATCCGCGTGACCGACGCATTCGGCGCGGCGAAGGCGGCGCTTGCGGAGCTGAAGGCGGCGCGGGCGGATGTGACGGTATGCCTCTGCCACGGCGGCTTTGAAAACGATGTCCGCACCGGAGAAAACCTCTCCCAAACAGGGGAGAACCAGGGTTGGCGCATCTGCCGGGAGCTGGATTTTGACGTCCTGCTCACCGGCCACCAGCACCAGCCCCTGGAGAATCTCTGCCTCTTCGATACCAGCACCTGCCAGACACCCGACCGGGCGCGGCAGTTCATCCGCATGGAGGTGTCAGTGTCGGAGGATGGGCAGGTCAGCGCCCAGTCACGCCTCGTCCCGGCGGGAAATGTTACGGACAGGGAAGCGGCAGCATATCTGAAACCGCTGGAAGCGGCCAACGCGGCCTTCCTGGACACCGCTGTGGGGCATCTGGACAGGGAACTGACGCCGGAAAGCGGGCTTCACATGGCGCTCAACGGCTCCGCCATTGCCAACTTTTTCAACCAGGTGCAGCTGGAGACCTCCGGCGCGGATTTGTCCGTCACCAGCCTGGGAAACGAGGTCAAGGGCTTTTCCCGGGAGGTAACCATCCGGGATATTGTCGCGACGTATGTGTTCCCCAACACCCTGAAAACCATCCGGGTCAACCGGGCCGTGCTGAAAGCGGCGCTGGAGCGGAGCTGTGAATTTTTCTGCTTGGACGAAGCGGGGAACGTGGGAATCAGCGAGAGCTTTTTGAAGCCGGTGCCCCAGTTTTTTAACTTTGATTTCCTCTCCGGAGCCGAGGTTACGGCGGATCTCCGCCGGGAGCCGGGAAACCGGGTGGTTTCCATCCGGTATCAGGGCCGGGAGCTGCCGGAGGAACGGGAACTGACGCTGTGTCTGAACAGTTACCGGGCCACCGGCGCCGGGGGATACCCGTTTTACGCCCGGTGCCCCCTGGTGTGGGATCAGCCCACGGAAATTGCCCAGCTGATTATGGAATACGTCATGCGCCATGGAGAAATCACCGTTGACAAGACGCACTGGCTTACGGTGCTGTGCTGAAACGGAACGGTTGCAATCGGACATAGATTATGCTATAGTGGAAAACACGAAAGAATTCACATAGATTTGGGGGATATTCTTGAAAATCCTGATTATCGGCGACGGAAAAATCGGCAGCGTACTGGCAGAGCAGCTGTCCCGGGAAAAGCACGAGGTCACCCTGGTGGACCGCTCCGGGGCGCGGCTGGACCAGTCCAACAATGAGCTGGACGTGATGGTGGTGGAGGGCAACGGTGCTTCCAGGGCGGTTCAGCTGGAAGCCGGAGCGGACCGGGCGGATCTGGTCATCGCCTGTACCGGCGAGGACGAGCGGAACCTGATGTGCTGCCTCATCGCCAAGAAGCTGGGCGCCCGTCATACCATTGCCCGGGTGCGGAGTCCTCTGTATGCGGAAGAGCTGAGCCTGATCCAGGACGATCTGGGCCTCAGCATGACCATCAACCCGGAGGAAGCCTGCGCCACGGAAATGGCCCGGGTGCTGCGCTTTCCCTCGGCGATTAAGATCGACACCTTTGCCAAGGGACATGTGGAAATTCTCAAAACCAGCGTAACAGCCGGCTCTCCACTGGACGGCCTGGTTCTGAAGGATATCGGCAGGTTCCGGGCCAATGTGCTGATCTGTGCGGTGGAACGGGGGGAACGGGAGGTCATCATTCCTTCCGGCGAGTTTCAGCTGCGGGCAGGTGACCGGATTTCCGTGGTGGCAAGCCCAGAGGAGGCTCAGCAATTCTTCCGCCAGGTCGGCGTGGTCAAGACCCGGGTGCGGCAGGTCATGCTCATCGGCGGCGGCCGCATGGGCTATTACCTGGCCCGGCAGCTGCTGGCATCGGGTATGGACGTAAAGATCATCGAGGCGGATTTCGGCCGCTGCGAGGAGCTGAGCCAGCTCCTGCCCGACGCCACCGTTCTCCACGGCGACGGCACGGATCAGCGGCTCCTGCAGGAGGAGGGCATTGAGCACATGGATGCCGTTGCCGCTCTCACGGGCATTGATGAAGAGAACATTATCATTTCCCTCTATGCCGGACGCACAACCAGGGCCAAGGTCATCACCAAGATCAACCGGGACAGCTACGAGCCGCTGGTTGGCAGCCTGTCTCTCGGCTCGGTGTTTTATCCCCGGAATATCTGCGCGGACAACGTGGTGCGCTACGTCCGCGCCATGCAGAATTCCGATGCCTATGCCAGCATGGAGACCCTGTGCAAGATCGTCAGCAATAAGGTGGAGGCCATGGAGTTCCGGGTGACGGCCAGCGCGGATTTCTGCGGCATCCCCCTGCAGGACCTGCACTTAAAGGACGGACTGCTCATCGGCTGCATTTCCCGGGGAGACCGGATTATCACACCCAGGGGCAGCGACACCATCGAGGTGGGGGACAGTGTGATCGTGGTGACGACCATCGGCGGCCTGAGAAGTCTCAACGACATCTTCGCCGCCCGGCGGTAATGGGGGAAGCGTCATGAATTATCCCATGTTACGCTACCTGTTCGGCCTGGTCCTGCTGATTGAAGCGGCGTTTCTGGCCCTTCCTCTGGGGGTTTCCCTGATTTACGGGGAAAGCTCCGGCGTCTGCTTTCTCATCACCATGGCGGCGGCGGGAATCCTGGGCTTCGTGCTGACCCGGTTCAAGCCAATTCGGCGGGATATGTACGCACGGGAAGGATTCGTTTTTACAGCTCTGGCGTGGATTGTCATCTCTCTCATCGGCGCGGTGCCCTTTACGCTGTCCGGGCAGATTCCCAGCTACCTGGACGCCGTGTTTGAGACGGTTTCCGGCTTTACCACCACCGGCGCCAGCATCCTCTCGGATGTGGAGGCGCTGGACAACGGAATGCTCTTCTGGCGCAGCTTTACCCACTGGCTGGGCGGCATGGGTATTCTGGTGTTCATGCTGGCGTTGGTGAACATGGGCGGCCAGGCCAACCACCTTCTGCGGGCGGAAAGCCCCGGCCCCACCGTGGCCAAAATGGTGCCCAATATGCGCAAGTCCGCCGGCATTCTCTACGGTATCTACATCGCCATGACGGCTGCCGAGGTTGTGCTGCTGTGCCTGGGGGGGATGCCCCTGTTTGACAGCCTGTGCACCGCCTTCGGCACTGCCGGTACCGGCGGCTTCGGCATTAAAAACGCCTCCATGGGGGCCTACCCCAGCTACTATCTGCAGGGTGTCGTCGCCGTATTCATGGTGCTGTTCGGCGTGAATTTCAACGTTTACTTCTTTCTCCTCATGAAAAAGTACGCCATGGCCTGGCGCAATACTGAGGTGCGGGTGTATTTTGCCATCATCGCAGCCAGTACGCTCATCATCACGGTGAACATCCTGGGGCTGTTTTCCACGGCACTGGATGCGCTGCACCACGCCTTTTTTGCCGTGGCCTCCATCATCACGACAACGGGCTTCAGTACGGCGGACTTTGACCTCTGGCCCCAGCTGGGCCGGCTGATTCTGGTGATGCTGATGGTGGTGGGCGCCTGTGCCGGCTCCACCGGCGGCGGTGTGAAGGTTTCCCGAATGGTGATTCTGTGCAAGGTGCTGGGCTCGGAGCTGCACAAGCTTCTGCATCCCCGCTCCGTGAAGGTTCTGACCCTGGACGGAAAGAGCATCAGCCGGGAGACAATTCAGGGCATTCAGAGCTATATGACCTTGTATTTTCTGGTGGCGGTGGTATCCATGCTGCTGGTTGCCCTGGACGATCTGGACTTTGTGACGACGGTGACCGCCGTGGTGGCGACGCTGAACAACATCGGCCCCGGACTGAGCCTTGTGGGCCCGACGGGTAACTTTGCTATATTCTCCCCGCTGGCAAAGATTGTGCTGACGGCGGACATGCTCTTCGGACGGCTGGAGCTGTTTCCCATGCTGATTCTGCTCATGCCCTCCACCTGGCGAAAGCACTGATACTGATATTCAATAGAAAACTTTAATTTGGAACAAATTGAAGTTTTCTATATGAAGATCATAATGAGACGGGTTTCTGAGATTTTCTATCCCGAAAATCTCAGAAACGACAACGCCGTCAGGCGGTGTCTATCTGATAAATCCAATTGGTTTTATCAGATAATAGTATGAAAAAACGGGCGGCTCTCAGAGCAATGTCACTAAGTTAGCAACATTGGTTCCAAACACAGCCCCATAACGAACGAG
>CAMAKJ010000077.1 GCA_945836055.1 uncultured Clostridia bacterium
TTCCGCATCGCCTGGTTCAAGGTGCACCATCCCCTTGCCTTCTACGCGGCCTATTTTTACCGCCGCAGCCAGAAGGGCGGCTTTGACGCGGTGCTGATGACCCACGGCAAGGACGCGGTGGTGGCGAACATCGAAGCCATTGAGAACAATGAGAACGCTACGGACAAGGACGAGGATCTGCTGACCACCCTGGAGGTGGCCTACGAATATTACATCCGCGGGTTCGAGTTCCTGCCTATCAGCATCTACGAAAGTCACGCCACAAAGTTCCTCATCAAAGACGGAAAGCTCCTGCCGCCCTTTGTGGCAATTTCCGGCCTGGGCGAAAACGCCGCCTGGGATCTGATGAAGGGGCGGGAGGGGAAAACCTTCCTGTCCGTGGAGGAGGTTGCCGCCGCCTGTCCCAAGGTGTCCAAGACCCATATTCAGATGCTGAAGGAGGCGGGCGCTTTCGGCGACCTGCCGGATACCAGCCAGGTCAGCTTCTTCTGACGGAAAAACCGGGGCGCGAAAGCGTCCCGGTTACTGCTTGCAAAGAGCAGCGTTTTGTGATAGTATATCAATACAAATCCATTTAGAAGGGTGATTTTTATGCAGGATATTGGTATGCAGTTTCATATTCACTGCAAAGAGGGCGACGTGGGGCGCTATGTGTTTCTGCCCGGAGACCCGGGGCGCTGCCAGTCCATTGCCGGCTATTTTGACAATCCCGTCCATATCGGTATGAACCGGGAATTCAATATCTACACCGGAACCATGCTGGGGGAGAAGGTGTCGGTCTGCTCCACCGGCATCGGCGGCCCCTCGGCCTCCATTGCCATGGAGGAGCTGGCGGCCATCGGCGCGGATACCTTCATCCGGGTGGGTACCTGCGGCGGCATTGATATGGACGTACTGCCGGGAGATGTGGTGGTTGCCACGGGAGCCATCCGGTTTGAGCACACATCCTTGGAGTATGCGCCCATTGAGTTCCCCGCTGTGCCGGACTTTGCAATTACGGCGGCGCTGAAATCCGCCAGCGAGGATCTGGGCTACCGCACCCACACCGGTGTTGTCCAGTGCAAGGATTCCTTCTACGGTCAGCACAGCCCGGAAAAATCCCCCGTGTCCTACGAGCTGCTGCAGAAGTGGGAGAGCTGGAAGCGGCTGGGGGTCAAGGCCAGCGAGATGGAGTCCGCCGCCCTGTTTGTGGTGGCCGCCGCGCTGCACGTCCGTTGCGGCAGCTGCTTCCATGCTGTATGGAATCAGGAGCGGGAGAAGGCAGGGCTTGCCATGCCCATGACCGAGGACACCACAGGTGCAATCAAAGTGGGCATTGAAGCTATGAAGCGGATTATCGCGGCGGATAAAGCGGAGTGAAAATGAATTTAGAAATCAGGCAGTATACCCGTGACCGGATTCCCGACGTTCTGGATTTTGAAAGACGGCTGCGGGAGGAAGAGAATTACTATAACTGGCCAATCGATGACAAATATATTCGTTCGGTAGAGAATAGCTTTGAAGATCCTGCTTTCCAAACCTCACTTTCCCTGCTGGCCTATGTGGACGGGAAAGTGGTTGGGCGGATGGATACAACCATGATAGCCAGCCATTTTGACGGATCAAAAAAAGCGTATCTGGACTGGATCTGCGTCATCAAAAGCTACAGACACTTAGGGGTAGCACAGCGGATGATGGAACAGCTGCTGAAATGTCTCAGGCAGAGGAACATCGATACACTGATTGCCCTGACAGCGGCAAATGAAGAAGCCCAGCGGTTTTACAGAAGCATCCCCAATTCCGTCATGAGAGATGTCGGAATCTGGATTGATGTATAACAGACCATATGGAAAAAAGGCCGGCTTTTGCCGGCCTTTTTAAAGCGGTATTCATAAGGAGACTGATGCGCCAGCTCTGCTCAGAGGGGCCCAGGGTGCTCCATGATCCAACGTGTTGCTCCAACCTCTTTTATAACCCGAAACCCCATTCTTTGGTACAGCGCCGCTGCCCGGGTGTTTTTCCGGAAAACGTACAGGAAAACGGGAGCATCCGATTCTTCCAGGCATTTTTCCAGGATTTGCGTGCCAATCCCCCGGTTTTGGTAGGGCGGCAGTACGAACAGACTGTCCAGCTCCATGCTTTCCCTCTCGGGGCGCAGGCAATAGTATCCCACCAACACGCCGTCCGCCAGAACCCGGACAAAATGGGGCAGGTTCTGTTCCAGATTCCGGTGCACCCAGGTAAGTACCGTTGGGTAATCGATAGGACGCAAATCTTCGTAAGCATCAATGAGCTGCCGGTTCAGCTCATACAGCGTTTCCAGGTCAGCCGGGACGGCGGGAACAAAGCGAAGGGTCATACCTCCTGATACCGGATGAAGTCCAGGGTCAGGTAGTCCAGATAGACCTGCTTGTCCGGGGTTTTGCCCATGGTGACCCGGTGGCAGTTGACCTCCCAGACGGGGGAACCTTCCAGGGTGCTCTTCTGAATCTCAAAGACGTGGTTCCAGCTTCTGCCCTCCATGTAGGGGTTGTCCTGCCGGATGCGGATCAGCTCCAGGCGGCGGAAATTGAAGGTGGGAAACGCGTTTTTTACGATGGTTTCAAACAGAACCTCCGCGTCCCGGACGCTGCCCAGCTCAAAGGTGCTGCGGATCATGGCGCCATAGTCTTGCATAAAAGTTACCTCCTTACAGCTTCGTGTATGCTTTGTCCAAAAACTTCTGACTGCTGACAATTACCCGGGTGTGGGTGCCCCGGCCGATTTCCCCGGCTTCGTCGAAAGCCCGCACCGCGAAGGTGACAACTTTCCCCTCCACGGCGGTGACCTCCGCTTCCGCCCGAACCTCCAGCCCCACCGGCGTGGCGGAGATGTGCTCAATGTCCAGAGCCGTTCCCACGGTGGTCTGGCCCTCCGCAAGGCCTTCCGCCACGGCGTCACAGGCGGCCCCTTCCATCAGAGCCGCCATGCAGGGGGTGGCGTATACCAGCAGATCGCCGGAGCCGACCTCCCGGGCGGTATCCTCCCGCTCGCAGAGCGTTTCCGCTCCGCCTTTCATGCCAACGGTAATTCCCATAGGGTATCACAACCTTTCTACTTAGATGATACTCGTTTTTTCGGAATGTGTCAACGAAAAAGGTTGCTATTTTCTCCAGGGTTTTGTATAATACTCGCAAATCCAAAAATGAGGTGACCACATATGGTTGTCAACGACAAACTGAATCTAACCATGCTCTGCGATTTTTACGAGCTGACCATGGGCGCGGGGTATTTTGCCAACGGCTATGCCGACCGCATGACCTATTTTGACCTGTTCTTCCGCCGCTGCCCAGACGGGGGCGGTTTCGCCATTGCGGCTGGCTTGGAGCAGATTGTCCAGTACATTCAGGATCTGCACTTCGATCCCGAGGACATCGAATACCTCCGGAAACGGAACTGCTTCAGCGAGGAATTTTTGCAGTATCTCGCGGATTTCAAATTCACCGGCGACATTTGGGCGGTGCCGGAGGGGACCCCCATTTTCCCCCGGGAGCCCATTATCACTGTCCGGGCCCCTGCCATTCAGGCCCAGCTGGTGGAAACCTATCTGCTGCTGTGTGTCAACCACCAGAGCCTGATTGCCACCAAGGCCAACCGGGTTGTCCGGGCTGCCGAGGGACGCACCGTGCTGGAATTCGGCTCCCGACGGGCACAGGGCGCGGACGCAGCCATTCTGGGCGCGAGAGCTGCTTACATCGGCGGCTGTAACGGCACCGCCTGCACCATCTCCGACCAGCTTTTCGGCGTTCACGCCGGCGGCACCATGGCTCACGCCTGGGTGCAGATGTTCGACAGTGAGTATGAGGCCTTCGTAGCCTACGCGAAGATGTTCCCCAACAACGCGGTTCTGCTGGTGGACACCTACAACACCCTGAAGTCTGGCGTCCCCAACGCCATTCGTGCCTTCAACGAGGTGCTGAAGCCCATGGGCATCCAGAAATGCGGCATCCGCCTGGACTCCGGCGACCTGGCCTACCTGACCCGGGAAGCCCGGAAAATGCTGGACGACGCGGGGTGGACCCAGTGCCAGATTTCCGTGTCCAATTCTCTGGACGAGTATATCATCCGGGATATTCTCCGCCAGGGCGCCCAGATCGACATGTTCGGCGTGGGCGAGCGGCTGATTACCGCCAAGAGCGAGCCGGTGTTCGGCGGCGTGTACAAGCTGGCCGCCATCGAGGAGCCGGACGGAACCATCGTGCCCAAAATCAAAATCTCCGAGAACGTGGAGAAGATTACCAATCCCCACTTCAAGAAGCTCTACCGCTTCTACGCCAAGGACACCGGCAAGGCCATTGCCGACTACCTGACGGTTCACGACGAAATCGTGGACGATACCAAGGATCTGACCATTTTCGATCCGGAGGCCACCTGGAAAACCAAGAATGTCTACAACTTTACCGCCAAGGAGCTGCAGGTGCCCATTTTCCAGGGCGGTGAGCTGGTGTATAAGCTGCCCACCCTGGAGGAAATCCGCTCCTATTGCCTTTCCCAGGTGGATACCCTCTGGGACGAGGTCAAGCGTTTTGACAACCCCCAGACCTACTACGTGGATTTGAGCCAGAAGCTCTGGGACATCAAGTACGGCCTGCTGAAATCCAATGGCAAATAAGCAATCCAAGGCCTCCTCTGTGGCGCTGGGCGGCGTCCTGGCCGCTCTGGCCGTGATGATTATGTGCATGGGCACCATCATCCCCGTGGCGACCTACGTCTGTCCCATGCTCTGCGCCGTGGTGCTGCAAATGGTGCTGAAAACCTGCGGGACCCGGATTGCCTGGGCCTGGTACGCTGCGGTGGCGATTCTCTCGGCACTGCTGGCGCCGGATAAGGAAGCGGCGGCGGTGTTCCTGTTTTTGGGCTACTACCCAATCGTCAAGCCCCGGCTGGACGGGACGAAGCTGCGCTGGCTGTGGAAGGGGCTGCTGTTCAACGGCTCCGTGGTTGTCATGTACTGGCTGCTGATTCAGCTGCTTGGTCTTTCTCAGGTTATGGAAGATTTTGAAGGCATGGGCGCTGCCATGCTGGCGGCGCTTCTGATTCTGGGAAACGTGACCTTCTTCCTGCTGGACCGGCTGTTGGGTATGCGCCCGAAAAAGGGGAGCAGGGGATAGCGGCATGTGGTATCTGTACATTCTGCGGTGCGGGGACGGCACGTTCTATACCGGCATCACCACGGATGTGGACAAACGGCTGGAAGCCCACCGCAGCGGCAGGGGCGCGAAGTACACCCGGGGAAGAGCCCCTCTGGAGGTCATCTACCGGGAATGCTGCGGTACCCACTCCGACGCCCTGAAACGGGAGATGGAGGTCAAGCGATTGTCCCGGGAGGAAAAGCAGACGCTGATTTTCTCCGTAAGACCATAGCTTCCTCCATATTTTGGTGGAATTATTCATATTTTCCTGCTATGATAACCCCGACGAGGTGAATGGTATGGCAAATGTGTTTGATTATCTCAAGTGGCGGGGCGATCTGTCCTTTGCGCAGAGCCCGCTCAATGGGGTGGATGCGCTGATTTTTTCCGGACTGTCCTACGTTCCCTTTGTGGGACGGGTCCAGAACAGTCCGGAGGTTCCCATCACTCTGCGGGACGCGGCGGAGGATTTTTTTGCCGACGAGGACTGCGAAAGCCGTGTCCGGTCGAAAAACGACCCGGAGCTGCTCCGGGCGGCGGCCTGCACCAGCCGATTCGGGAGCTGCCGGGTGGTACTTTACCGGGATGTGCTGATTCCGGAGCGGGAAACCCAGTTTGCCGCGGTGACCTTCCTGCTGCCCGATGACAGCGTGGTGCTGGCGTTCCGGGGGACGGACAACTCGCTTGTAGGCTGGAAGGAGGACTTCAACATGTCCTTCCAGCAGACCGTTCCTGCCCAGCTGCTGGCCCAGTCCTACGTCCGGGAGGCGGCGGCAGAGTTTGGTGGTACGCTGCGGCTGTGCGGCCATTCCAAGGGCGGCAATCTGGCGGTGTTTGCCGCGGCCAGAAGCTCGCCCACGGTTCAGGCCCGGATTACGGAGGTCTATAACAATGATGGCCCCGGCTTTACGGACTACTTGATGGGGGACCCGGGGTATCTGGCGATGGTGCCGAAGATCAAAACCTATGTGCCCCAGTCCTCGGTAATCGGGATGCTTCTGGAGCACGAGGAACCCTACACCGTCATTAAGAGCAGCCAGGTGAGCCTGCTTCAGCACGATCTGTATTCCTGGGAGGTTATGGGCCCGGAATTTGTGCCCATGCGGTCCATTACCGCCGACTCCCAGTTCCTGAATCAGACCATCAAGTCCTGGATTGCGGACATGGATGCCCAGGAGCGGAACCGTCTGGTGGACGCCATGTTCGGCCTTCTGGGCACCGGAGAGATTGACAAGGTGCTGGACATCTTCCATCCCCGGAATATCCGCACCTACATCAAGACGCTGGGCAACGACCCGGAAACCCGCCGGATTCTGTCGGTGGAATTCCAGAACCTGATGGAGGCGGTGAAAAAGACCAGATTTCAGCTGGAGGAAGCCAAATCCCTGGAAGCCCAAAATGAGCAACGATAAACGGAAAAAGCCGCGGGCAGCTTTGCCCGTGGCTTTTTTGTGCATGGAGATATGATTTCTTCCAAAAGAAAGGGGAGAATTACGGCTTCTTCTGTACGGTTCGACAAAAAAGGAGAAAATGGCAATTTAGTACTTTACAACTTTAGCGTGATGAAGTATAATCCAACCATCAGATTTCGGCTGACCGCCGAAGGGAAAGGAAGAATAGAAAATGAAAAGAAGTATTGCGTGGGTTCTGACGATTGTGATGCTGCTGTGTTGCCTGGCCGGCTGCGGCGGAAAAGGGGCGTCCGATTCCGATTCGGCCTATGTGAAGAAAAACGGAAAGCTCATCGTGGGCATCACCGACTACGCCCCTATGGACTATAAGGACGACAACGGCGAGTGGACCGGCTTCGACGCCGAGTTTGCCCGGATGTTTGCCAAGGAACTGGGTGTGGAGTGCGAATTCTTCGTCATTGCCGACTGGGGCCAGAAGTTCTTCGAGCTGGATTCCAAGAACATTGACGCCATCTGGAACGGCATGACCATCACCGAGGAGGTCACCCTGAACACCAGCTGCTCCAAAGCCTACGTTGTCAACGCTCAGGTGGTGGTTATGAAGGCGGACGTGGTTGGCAATTATGCCGATACGGACAGCCTGAAGGGCCTGACCTTCGCCGTGGAGAGCGGTTCCGCCGGTGAAGCCGCCCTTGTGGATCTGGGCATCACCGATTACGTCGCGGTGCAGGATCAAGCTAAGGCGGTTATGGAAGTATCCGCCGGCACCGCCGATGCCTGCGTCATCGACATCACCATGGCCAACGCCATGACCGGTGCGGGCACCAGCTATGACGATCTGGCTTCCGGCATCGCCCTGACCTCCGAGGAGTACGGCGTCGGCTTCCGCAAGGATTCCGATCTGACCGAGGCCTTCAACAAGTTTATGGACAAGTGCATTGCCGACGGCACCCTTCAGGCGCTGGCCGACAAGTACAGCCTGACGCTGGCTGGTTAATCCGATCACATGCTTTCGGGGGCGGCGGTTTCGCCGCCCCCATCCATAGAAAGAGGTTGCCGTCATGTTTCTTCCGGTGACAATGGAGCTGCTGGGCGGCTTCTGGGAAACTGTAAAAATTTTCTTCTTAACCCTGGTGTTCTCCCTGCCCCTGGGACTGGTGGTGGCCTTTGGCTCCATGAGCCGGTTCCGGCCGCTGAAACGGCTGACCCAGGGCTTTGTGTGGATCATCCGGGGCACGCCGCTGATGCTCCAGCTGATCGCCATATTCTACGGCCCGGGGCTGATTTTCGGCGTTCACGGCCTGGGGCGGTTTGAAGCCGTCATCGTGGCCTTTACCATCAATTACGCCTGCTATTTCTCCGAAATCTACCGGGGCGGCATTGAGAGCATCCCCCAGGGACAGTACGAAGCCGGGCAGGTTCTGGGCATGACAAAAAGCCAGGTTTTTTTCAAGGTGGTTCTTCTGCAGGTCATCAAGCGCATTATTGCCCCCATGGGCAATGAGTTTATTACCCTGGTGAAGGACACCGCCCTGTCCCGGATCATCGCCATTTACGAAATCG
>CAMAKJ010000078.1 GCA_945836055.1 uncultured Clostridia bacterium
GTCGATGGTACCGGCGGACATGGCCTCGCCGGTGGCGTCATAGCTGGTGCCAACGGTGATGTCCACCTCGTCGATGTCATAGCCCAGGTTCGCCATCTCGGCCTTCACCAGGTCGGGCAGGCCGGCGGTGCCGGCGATGATGACGTCCGCATCCTTGGAGGGAACAAACTCCAGGGTGAGCTTGTCAAAGTGGGGACGCTCGGCGGCGGTGGTCTCCACGCCCTGGGTCTCCGCCTCGGTAGCGGCGGGGGCTGCAGTGGTGGCAGCGGGCTCTTCCTTCGCGCCGCAGGCGCCCAGGGACAGAACCAGGATCATCGTCAGGATCAGTGCCAAAGCTTTTTTCATTTCGGATCTTACCTCCTAAAAGTCGTTGCTCCCGGTTTTCACCGGGAAATGTCGGAAGTCCTTTTCCAGACTTCCACATCATAATAGCACCTTTATTTGGGAAATACAAGTATGATCCGCAAATTTTGGCTTTCCCTTACCGGAATTTTACAGGACCGCGCTCTTCACCCTTCCGATGGAAATGTACCCGTCCATCACGGCTTCAATATCGGAGCCGGCCGGTGCCTTCCGTCCGTCGGTCAGGGGTTCGCCCTGACCCTTGAGCAGCACGGAACCGTCCGGCATCCGCTGCTCGGCATAGTTTTCACTGTAGAACTGCAGCGGGGCAATGGTTCTGTCCCGGAGGATGCCCTTCAGCGCTCCGGGCGCCACGGCGGGGAAATTTACATTCCACACCTCGCCGGGGGCCTGGCCCTTCTCCATCAGCTCTTTTGCGACAGGCACGAGATATAGTCCGGCAACGTCCAGGGGGCGGTTGATGGTATTGGAAAACGCGATGGCGGGAATGCCGTTCATCACCGCTTCAAAGGCCGCGCCCAGGGTGCCGGAATAAGCGATGTCAAAGCCCACATTATAGCCGTCGTTGATACCGGAAAACACATAGTCCGGCTTTTCCTTCAGTATGTACTGCAGCGCGGCCTTCACACAGTCCACCGGCGTGCCGTCCACCTGATAGGCCTCCTTCACCGGAACGGGGAACGGAACCTTTTCCACGCGGAGCGCAGCATGGATGGAGAGCTTCTGGGACATGGCGCTGCACTGGTGAGCGGGCGCGACGACGGTAACCTCTCCAAGCGCCATTGCCTTTTCGGCCAGCAGGGCAATGCCGGGGGAATGAATGGAGTCGTCATTTACAACAAGAATCTTCACAAAAACACTTCCTTCTCTTTGGTTCCACAATAGAATACCACTTTTGGCGCCGTTTCACAAGAGCCATTCTGTTTTTTCCGCGCTGGCATGGGCAATCTGTTTTATGTCTGCTGAATAAGCCACAGGAATGGCGCACCATGCAAATCGGTAGGTGCAAGGCGTTTCGCGTTGTTCGGTACGGATTATTTTAGCGGCGCGAAATCACTTTTTTCCGCAGATTTCATCAAAAAGCGCCGCTTTGGAACAAGCTGCCTAACCTTCCGCAAACACCCAAGGATAGGAAAAGTGGGTTGGGTAAAACTAGGGGTGCGGAAAGAAAAGTCGTTTTCCTCCGGAAAGCGTCTGATCTTTCCAGGAAAACGACAAAAGGAGAGAAAACGGTATGAAGAGCAACAACCAGATCAACATTCCCCAGGCTCGGGAAGCGATGGACAAGTTCAAGATGCAGGCGGCCTCCGAGGTCGGCGTGAATCTGACCAACGGCTACAACGGTCACCTGACCTCCCGCGAAGCCGGCTCCGTCGGCGGCCAGATGGTCAAGAAAATGATCGAGGCCTACGAGCAGGGTCTGCAGTAACGTTTCCCGGGAACGGGCAGTCTGGAAACAGGCTGCCCGCTGCAGGACGGCACCGCCAGGGCGGTGCCGTCCCGGTACAAAGAAGGATTTCTTATCGTGAAGCGCTCAAGCCGCCCCCGGACGGGTTCGGATCGCTTCCGGCCGCGCCCGGTGTTCCGGCGGATGAGCTGCCGCCGTCCAATGTATGGCCGCTGTTCCGGGGTCTCTGATACGCCAGGATCGCCGTCATCATGACAATATTCCACATTGGCTTATAGGCCACCAGCGACAGCGACATGCACATACCGATCATGCCCAAATAGCAGCCTGCTATCGTCCAGTCCTTCAGCCGGAGCTGCATCCGCAGCACAATTCCCTGCATCGTCAGCTGTAAGATCATCCCCACAACTCCCAGGGTAATCAAATTGTCGATATACAGATTGTGCGCCACAAGACCGTTCATCCGGTTTACATAGACCGTCGTTCCGTAGCCGTGGCCAAACAGCATCCTCGGAAACGGATCCTGCCTGAAATGCTCCAGCAGATACTTCCAGATTCTGACCCTTCCGACCGTACCCTTTTCCGCGAGATAATTCCATGTGAACCGAACCGCCACACTTTCCGGCATTCTCTCCAGGACAAAATCAAATACTGCCAGCGCGGCAACGCACACGGCGCATACGGTTATGCTGTTCCTTACCGGTCGGCGGGTGTCCTTCAGGAGGAGGATGATATGCAGCAAGGCCGTTATCAGATACGCCAGCAGCGCGCCCCTGGAGCCGGTAAGCAGCACAACACTGATCAGTATCAGCGAAAGAGCCAGGTGCCGCTTCTTTTTCCGCCGCCGGAAGGTGTCACAGTGGTAGGAAAAGGCATAGAGAAAATAGCCGTCAATATAATTCTGATCCTGCTCCGCCGCGCCCAGTTTCAGAGACAGCCTGCCCCCTTCCGAAACGTCGGAAAAGAAGAACATCAGAATAACCGTCAGCCAGCTGCTCCAAAGCAGCGCGCGCTTCAGGAAATTCACCTCCGTTTCGCTGTAGGTCTGCATTGTCCCCAGAGACAGAATCAGGGCATAGTTCATGGTCAGGGTCATGACAGAGCCGACTGTTCTATTCTGGTTCACGGAGTACAGCGCGGAGGTCAGTGCCAGAAGCCAGAACAGAATATGGCTGATGAGCAGGCCGTTGACCCGCAGCCGCATATTCCGGATCTCCAGCAGCTGCAGCGCCAGCGGAATCAACGCCACAAAGCGCAGGACGGAGCCTGCCCGTCCCAGGCCAAAGCAGTCCAGAGCCGCCAGAAGCATGTATAACGCCAGGCCATAGGCAACCGGCCTGATTTTTCCCCGGGATTGGAGCAAAGCAACATCTCCCCTGTCTCAACAAAGCTGACGGTAAAGCGTAAGATGCTTCCGGGCGAATGTATCCAGAGAAAACCGGGAGCGAATCTCCCGCAGCGCCGGCTCGTCGGGTCGGCAGACCGTCCCCGACAGCAGGGTATCCCGCAGGGCCTCAGAATCGTCCTGGGGAATCACCGCTGCACAATGTCCGATTTCCTCCAGTTCCTCCACGAAGGGCATCCGCGTCACCACAACCGGCGTTCCGCAAAACAGTGCTTCCAGGAGAGAAACGCTGAAGCCCTCATAAAAGGATGTCATCACAAAACAGTCCCCATTGGTCAGGAACGGCGCAACGTCGCTGCGCTGACCGAGAAATTTCACAAGATCGCCCAGTGCATTCTCCTCGATGTATGCTTTCATGCGCAGATACACGGGAGAATTTTCCACATATCCGCCAAGAATCACGCACTGTACGGGACGCCCCTCGTCCCGACACCCGGCCAGGGCCCGCAGAAGGCACATCTGGTTCTTCTGCGGGGCCACTCTGCCGACATTCACGGCAACGGGCAGATCCTCCCGCAGCCCGAATTCCCGCCAGAACCCCCGGCTTTTGGGTGCGGGCGCGAACCGTTCCGCGTCCACCGCGTTGCAGATGCGGACAATCTTTTTCCGGGGAATTTTCAGCGTATCCGTCATGTAGGCCTCCGCTGCGGCGCCGATGGAAACATAACGGCGGCACATCCAGCCTGTCAGTCTTTCCCGTGTTTCGGAATACCCTCTGGTATTGTGCACCGTGGCAACCACCGGGGTGGCGGTTATCAGCCCCGCCAGCTTGCCCATCAGCATCGGCACCGAGCAGTGTCCATGAATCACATCCGGCTTTTCCCGCCGGACGATCCCGGCGATTTTCCGAACTGTGGAAACTCTGTCCTTCCCCGCCCGCTTGCCGAGGATGCAGGTTTTGATATTCTCCGCAGCCAGCTGCGAGACAAGCCGCTTCTCCGTTTCGTCCCCCACGCGGTACAGCGCCGCAATCCCCACATAATCACATTGGGCAGCAATGGCCCTGCTTAGATCCATAACCAGCTTCTCCGCGCCGCCGAAGGAAAAGCTGTTGATGATGAACAGCACTCTCAACACGTCAGCCTCCCATACGCCGCTGCGTCACTTTCCCGCTTATGCCGGCGGGTTACCCTTCCATGATCTGCCGAACCATGACAGGTGCCGCCGTCCGGGCGTCATACTTGCCCGCCGCAGCCAGACAATTGCTTTTCATGGCCGCCAGCGCCTCCCGGTGGGACAGCGCGTATTCCAGCCAGTGCCGCAGCATCTGCGGCTGGTCATAGCAGTATCCGGTTTCTCCGTGGGTCAGCATCTCATCACAGCAGCGCCAGCGCCGGGCAATCACCGGAACGCCGGATGCCAGCGCATCCATGATCGTTCCGGGCATTCCCTCCTGCCCATACCGCCGGGTGGGGAACAGCAGGACATCATATTCCCGGATCACCGATACGCTGTCATCCGGCCCAACCGTGCCGCAATAGCGAACTGCCTGCCCGGACGCGGCCACCCCTCCGGCCAGCTCCGCCCGGAAGTCCTCCTGCACCGGCCCGTAAATATCCAGCACGGCTGCGGTTTCCCCGGTTTCCCGGTTGAGCTGCGTCACCGCGTCAATGGCGTCACCGACACCCTTTTCCGCCGAAACCCGGCTGAAAATAACGCACCGCATGGGCTTATGCACCTCCTGCGGCAGCTCTTCCGGCGTCAATACCGGAAGAAATTTGAAATTCGGAAGGTACTCCGCGTTTTCGATGCCCAGCGCCCGCAGATTCCGCTCCAGTTCCCTTGACTCCACCCAATTCTTTTGAAAGCCGGACAGATACACTCTGACCTTCCGGCTTTCCCTGGCCTCGTCCGCCAGTTTTCCCCCGATGGCGCTGTGAAACACCCGCTTGTGAAACAGCTTCGCCATTACAAACAGAATCGGGAAGAAAACCCTCCGGCCTCTCCTGGAGACGCAGAGAAGAATCCGGCTGCAGGAAAACACCCCCACCGTCAGATCCCGGAGGAATTTCCACGGATGCTTACGGCAATCGTATGTATCCGCCCTGTAAATCACAAGCTCCGGGCCGCAGCTGCGCAGGGCGCGCTCCAGCGTCTGTGTTTTAACCGTCTGGCCATCCAGAAATCGTTCGTTACCGCCAAAATGGCCGATCAGACACACATTTGTTTTCAAGGAATCACCCTTCCCGTGATGCTCAGTTTCTGTCCCTCCCGCGCCAGAAAATCCGGCTTGTAGCTGGGAAAAACACCGTTTGCCGGTGTAAAAGTCAGTTCACCGAAGTATACCCGGCCGTCCACGTTATACAAATCCACCCGAACAAAGTCAAAGTCCCGGGACAGCGTCTGGGCAATCTGCAGCATCCGCTCCAGATTTTCCGGTCGCGGAACCGCCCCGGTGCCGGGCACATGCCGCTTATAGGCCTGCACCGCGTCCAGAGGGTTCCAATCCAGGTCAAAGATGTCCATTGTCACCGCCGAATCCGCCCTGCCGCTGCACACCAGGATGAACGACGGCTTTCCGTTCAGGCAGTGAATCTTATAGTCCACGATGCCGTCCGCGCCGCCGATGTATTCCTCGCAGTAGATCCGGTGGGGCAGCTGCCGATAATGGGGCTCCACGGAAAAGGTTCCGTAGGTGGTATTCAGCCAGCGCTTCATGCGCTCCAGGCAATCCGTTCGGTTCAGGCCGGCCTTATCCGTGCATACATAGTTCATGCTGCAGCCATGGGTTGCTTTCAGGACGAAACGATCCGGCAAAGCTTCAAAGTCCACGTCCTCCGCCCGGGAAACCGCTTCCCCGCAGACCGGAATCAGGATCTCTTC
The DNA here is from genome assembly GCA_945836055.1 of uncultured Clostridia bacterium. Taxonomy (GTDB): domain Bacteria; phylum Bacillota; class Clostridia; order Oscillospirales; family Oscillospiraceae; genus Faecousia. Next base: position 6,000 of record CAMAKJ010000078.1, read on the forward strand.
CAGCCCCTTCTGCGCCACGTACGTTCTGACTTCCCATTTGTCCGTACAGGAAACGGCCAGCTCCGGCAGTCCGTGCAGGCTGAGGTAAACGACCTTCTCCGCCAGTGTCTGCGGATTTTTCAGGTTCAGTTTTTTCCGAAACCGCAGCAGCACATCCAGCTTTTTCGCCCCGTCCTGACCGAATGCCGCTTCCGCTGCCCGCAGAACGGCGGCATACGCGGTTTTTGCCCAATCCTTCCCTCTCGTTTTCCGGTTCATTGCAGTCATCCACTCACTCGCTCCTGCGGATAGTCAGCCCGACTCCCGTGCCCTTTACAAATGCCCAGCACGCCATGCCGATTGCGCACAGCGGCAAGCTCATCTTTTCCACATGCCGGTACAGGTGCCACTGATGGCGGATCAGCCCGAATTTGTTGTGGGACACGGAGCCCTCCCGGACCCGGCACTTCATCAATGTCTCCTCCATGCCATAGCAGACATCCCCTTGCCGCAGCATTTCCAGCCACAGGCCAAAGTCGTTGCGCTTTCTGACCAGCGGCGCCTGCACCAGCCCGAAGTAGTCCCGGTCAAATAGCACAGTGGAATTGCCGATGGGGTTGCTGAGAAAAAACAGCTTCCAGTAGCCCGTTTTTGCCGGTGGAATCAGCGTGCGGTGCAGACTGTTTCCCTGCTCGTCAATCCTGATGTAGGCGGTGCAGCTGAACCGGCATCCCTCCGCGAGTCTGCTCTGCATGAAGGCAATCTGCTTTTCCAGCTTGTCCGGATACCACAGGTCGTCACTGTCCAGAAAGGCCACATACCGCCCGTCTGCCCGGCGCAGCGCAAGGTTTCTTGCCTGCGCCGGACCTTCGTTCGCTTCCATGCAATGATAATGAACCCCGGGGTCCTCCAGAAACGGCCTCACCGCCTGCGCAGTCCCATCCGTCGAGCAATCGTCCACAATCCAGAGCTCCCAGTTGTCATAGGTCTGCGCCTGAACGGATCGGACGGCTTCGCCAATGTATCTGCCGCAGTTGTAGGTTGGCATAATGATCGATACTTTTTCCTGTGCGTATTGTCTCTTCATCGGCTGCCTCTCTCTGTTTGCCGCCTTCGCCATGTCATGCTTTCTCACCCTGAAGCTGTCGGGATTGTTAAAATGCAATGCGAAAATCCCGCCGGGACAGAATGCAGCCGTGCCCGCGGTCTGCCTGTCGTCCGGATGATACGCCATACAGCAATTATGAATATTATACATCTTTCATTCTGAAGCTGTCAATATTGGAATCGCCGTACTGCCGCCCCGCTTTCCGAAAACAAATGAACAGGACTCCGGAAGCATCCAGGGATGCTTCCGGAGTCCTGTTTTGTCAGAGGTTTCTTTGATTTCCTATCGAAGCCCAGCAGGATTCCAGAATCCTCAGTCCCCCTTCCGGGGCGTTTCCCAGGATCTCCTGGGTTTTCTGAAAATCATAGGTTTCGTGCAGCCGGTCATGAACACGGAAAAGCGCTTCCTTTCCGTGTTTTCGGATGAACATTGCCTGGGCTTTGCTGGCTGCCGCGCCATCGTTTTCCGGTGCATAGAAGCCGATGCCGCAGGTTTCCAGTTCCGGGCAGGCATAGCAGCCGTCCAGCCCCTTTTCCTCGCAGCACGCCACGTTGGGGCATTGACCCGCCGGATACAGCGTACCGTAGGAACAGCAGCAGAACACCGACCGGCATCCGCCGCACCATTGCCCCAGGAAACAGTGGCTGCAGGAAAAGCCGCAGACGGCCGTCATGTCCAGGCCCTTCTTCGCGGCGGAGACTATCTCCGCCTTCCATCTTCCGCCCTGCTCCATGCGGATGTCCTTCTCTGTTCCTTCGGTCTGCAGAGCTTTGCGGTATACCCGGGAATCCTCACCGCCGATATCCTTCAGGATTTGGTAAAACTCGTATCCGTACTTCTCATACAGGCCGGTATGGTCCGTGGAGATGTAGACATACGCTTTTCCCATAACGGCAGCCAGGCTCTCCGCGTAGTCCAGGAGCCGCCCGGCATATCGGTGTCCCCGGTATTCCGGGAAGGTATACACAAAGCCAATCCAGGGAGAAAGGGTCGTCGGCTGAATGTCGTCCAGGGGCGCAAA
>CAMAKJ010000079.1 GCA_945836055.1 uncultured Clostridia bacterium
TAGAGAAACGAAAAATCACCGGCTCCGGGACAAAGCGGAGCCGGTGATTTTTGCCCGGCGAGGGCGTGTCTTATCCGGAAGCTGTGGACAGAGGTTTCCCGCGCCTTCGTTTTCCGACCAGCTCCGGGAAAACGCGGCCAACCACCCTGGAAAGAGCGGTTCCCAGCACACAGATCAGCGTGGTATAAAAAAGAGAAACCCAGAAAAGGTCGCCGTTCAGCGGCAGAATCGGATGCAGCAGCTTGGAAAGAACGAACTGGATCGTACCGTGGGTCAGGAAGACGACGAAGGTCTCCTGGCCGAGAATCAGCCAGGGGCGCGCCGCCTTGCCCCAGGGGATGTTCTGGGCAATGCCCATGCGCAGGAGGATGCCGGAAACGGTCAGCACCAGGCACAGGGGAATGTTGTAAAAGATATCAAGATGGATATCCATGTGGCATCCCGGGTAAAACCGGAGCGCGTACAGGGTACCGAACAGATAGACCAATCCGTTTACGGCGATGCTTTTCGGGCTGCTCACCCGAAGCGCGGCGCCGTATCGTCCCATCAGAAGCCCAAAGACCATGTACAGCACGGCGGTGAGCGCGGAATTGATGCACCAGAAGTCCATCCAGGCTACGTTGGCGGTGCAGATGCCCACCGCGAAGCACACAGCGCCGGCGGCGGCAATCGGCGCGGCTTTTCCGCGGAAGATCCGGCACAGCAGAAAGACAAAGGTCTGCGTCAGCACAAAGCTGGGAACAAACCAGAAGATTCGGCCGGAGAAAAAGCTGCCCAGATATTCCAGCAGCCCCGGGATATCCCGGAGAAGCAGAAGACGAAGGGCTTTCAGCGGAAGCAGGGAGAATATGAGATACGGGATGTAAATTCTCAACCCGATACCCTTCAGAAAATCTTTCCAGCTCCTGTCCGTGCTGAAAACGCAGCCGGACAGAAAATAGAACATGGGCATTTTGACCGGCTCGGTGACGGTATTAAACACGCTGCTTCCGGTGTAGAGATGCCCCATCACGACGGCAAAGATCGCCCAGGCGCGCAGCGCGTCGATCCATTCGATTCGCTCTTTGCGCATCCTGTTCCCTCCCTGCACACCCATTATGAACCCATTATAACACAGAACGTGGGATTTACAACCGTCCGGAGGAGGTGAATCCGGGAGAAAAAAGACTTGAATTTCGGCAGGCAGCGTAGTATGATACAAGTGTATATTTGTTTTTTATTAGTCCGGTTTCTCCAAACGGACGGAATACGCTGATGATGCAGAAGCGGAATGCTGCCTGCCGAATGCGGAAGGAACTAAAATGGGTATGGACGACAGAGAAGAGAAGGGCATGAACCTGCTGAGACTGCTGAAGGCGCTGTGGCGCAGAGCGTGGGCCATTGCCCTGGCGGTGGTGTTTTTCGGGGCGGGCGCTCTCGGGTGCACGGCTGCCTTTGTTGCGCCCCAGTACCGGGCCAGGGCCCTGATGTATGTGAACAGCAGCAGTTCGGCCGGAAGGACAAAGGCCGGCATCAGCCAGTCGGAGTTGAGCGCTGCCCAGTCTCTGGTCGATACCTACATTGTGATTCTGAATGCCAGCTCCACCCTGAATGACGTGATTGCGCAAACCGGCGTGGATTATTCCTATGAGGAGCTGTCAAAGATGGTTTTCGCCGCGTCCGTGAATTCCACGGAGATTTTTTATATTGAGGTCGTCAGCCCCGACCCCAAAGAGGCGGCGCTGCTGGCCAATACCATCGCGCAGGTTCTGCCGGAGAAGATCGCCGCCGTGGTGGAGGGCAGCTCTGCCCGGGTCGTGGACTACGCGGTGGAGCCTTCCCGCCGGGATTCCCCCAATCTGGCGCTGAATACAGCGGTTGGTATGCTGCTGGGCGGCGCCCTGGCCTGCATCGCGGTGGCGGTGCTGGAACTGATGGATAAGCAGATCCATGACACCGATTACCTGACTCAGACGTACGACATCCCGGTTCTGGCCGTGATTCCGGATCTGCTTTCGGCCGGGGACACGGATGATTACTGCCGCGGCTCAGGCCGATAGAACGAGGTAACGTGGAATGCTGAGCAAAAGAAAGAACAGAAAACGCCAGGATGCGGGGCCTTCCGCAGAAACCCGGAAAACCATGGGAGGGAATCTCAGCTTCGCCGCCGCGGAGGCCTATAAGCTCCTGAGAACCAATCTGGAGTTCAGCCTGCCCGATGAAGCCGGCTGCAAGGTCATCGGCATTACCAGCGCCCTCAGAGGAGAGGGCAAGAGCACAACCTCGGTCAACCTCGCCTACAGCATCGCCGAGACCGGGAAAAAGGTTCTGCTGATGGAAGGGGATCTCCGCCTGCCCACCCTGGCGAAACGGCTTGGGATCAATGCCCAGCCGGGGCTGTCCAATCTGCTGGCGGGTCAGTGCAGCGGCGGTCAGATTCTGCAAAGCTCCCGTCTGCAGCCCAATATGTGGGTCTGCACCGCCGGCAGCGTCCCGCCGAATCCGGCGGAGCTTCTGGGCTCGGAGCAGATGGCGATTACCGTAAAGACCCTTTCCGGGCTGTTCGACGCGATTGTGATCGATCTGCCGCCGATAACGGTGGTGTCCGACGCGGTGATTGTCTCCAGACTGGTCAGCGGTATGGTGGTGGTCGTCCGACAGGACTTCTGCGACCGGGAGTCCCTGGACAGCCTGGTTCGTCAGCTGCGGTTTGCCGGCAGCAAGATTCTGGGCTTTGTCATGGCAGGCTCCGATAACCGGAAGCGCGGCCGCAGGCACTACGGCAGGGACTGCGGGGATTATGAAAAACTCTCTGCGGAACCGGAGGGGTGCGTGAAATGACCGACTTCCACACCCATATTCTGCCCGGCATGGATGACGGCAGCGGCAGCGTCGGAGAGAGCGCTGCCATGCTCCGGGAGGAAATGGAGCAGGGAATCCGGAATGTTGTGCTGACTCCCCATTTTCATGCCCGGGACGACAGCATTCCATCGTTTTTGTGCAGACGGCGGCAGGCCTGGAATCAACTGCTTCCCCATCTCCCGCCCCAATGCCCCAATCTTTTTCTGGGCGCGGAGGTGGGCTATTTTGAAGGAATCGGCGCCGCGGAGGGTATCCGTCAGCTGCGGGTGGAAGGAAGCAGCCTGCTCCTGCTGGAAATGCCCTTTTGCCGGTGGACGGAGCGCATGGCGGAGGATGTGCTGAAACTGAACGGCCGGGAGGGAATTCAGGTCGTCCTGGCCCATATCGAGCGGTACGCTTCCATGCAGCCGAAACAAATGTGGCCATATCTTCGGGGCAACGGAATTCTCATGCAGGCGGATGTGTCGTTCCTCGCGGACTGGAGGAGCCAGCACAGGGGTCTGCGGATGATTTCCGGCGGAGAAATCCACTTCCTCGGTTCGGACTGCCACAATATGACAAACCGCCGGCCAAACTGGGACCGGCTTTCCCCGGGAGCCAAGGCCGCGGCAGCGCGGTGCGCGGCGCATTTTCCGCCCGGTACCGGAATTCCCGCCGGATGGATTGATACTGATATTCAATAGAAAACTTTATTTTGGAACAAATTGAGGTTTTCTATATGAAGATCACAATGAGACGAACTTCTATGACTTTCTATTCCGAAAATCATAGAAACGACTTCCCGCTTCGGCGAACAGAACAACACCGCAGGAATTCTCCGGGAAGGATGAAGGCTGCGGCGTTTTTGGGGCGCAGCCTGCCGCCGCAGAGCGCCTTGGGAAAGGAATTTTGGCTATGAAGGAAAAAATACTGGAGGTCTCCTGCAATGGACTGACCAACGGCGGCGTTCAGCATGTTATCATGAACATCGCCTCCTCGCTGCAGGAGGACTATACCTTCGATGCTCTGGTATTTACCGAAGGGCCTGATTTCTTTGACGATGCGTTTCGGGCATTGGGGGGAGAGATATACAGAATTCCCAACAGGAAGTGGCGGATGAAGAAGAACCTTGACAGCTATATCAGGGGACCTCGTATTTTCCTCGGCACCCTGAAGCTCCTGCGGGAGCATGGGCCGTATACCGCAATTCACTGCCACAATTATTTTGAAAGCGCATACTGTCTTATGGCGGCGAAGGCGGCGGGGGTTCCGATCCGGATTGCCCATTCCCACAACGATGTGTCCGTCATCCGCCTTTCCCGGGCAAGGATCGTAAAAGAGAGTCTGCTGCGGCCCCTCGTGAACCGGTACGCTACGGTTCGGCTCGGATGCTCCCGGAGAGCGGCGGCGTATTTGTTCGGAAAGGATGTGCCGGCGGCAGTCGTATTGAACGGAATTGACCTGGAGCCCTTTGCGTCCGGAAGAGAGAATCCGGGCTACGAAGCCGGAGACCGGATCAGACTGCTGCACGTCGGAAACTTTTCCATGCAGAAAAACCAACTGTTTCTGGTGGACATCATGGGCGAACTCAAAAAACGGAATCTGGGTTTTCATCTGACGATGGTCGGCGGAGGTGAGGAAACCTACCGGGATGCGGTGATGGCCAGAATCCGGGCGGAAGGGCTGGAGGACTGCATTGCGGTGCTGCCCCCCGATTCCGATATCCCGGCACAGATGCGCAGTGCGGATTTGTTTCTGTTTCCCTCCCTGTTTGAGGGGCTGGGAATTGTGCTCATCGAAGCCCAGGCCTCGGGACTGCACTGCCTTGCCGCCGACTGCGTTCCGCCGGAAGCGGATCTGGGCAACCTGGAATACCTTTCCGCCCTGGATGCCGGCTTGTGGGCGGATGCCGTTGAAAAGATTTTTCAAAGAGGACTCAGGCGCGTGTTTGTTGACATGGAGAAATACGACCTCCGCAGCACTGCGGAGGATTACCGAAGAATTTACCAATCGCACTGACCGCAGGTGAGGTGACGCAATGCAGGAAAAATCCGTGGGGAAAAACGCGGCGCTGAATATGGTGAAAACGGTTCTTTCCCTTCTTTTTCCCCTGATAACGTTTCCCTATATTTCGAGAGTCCTTCAGGTGGAAAAGCTGGGAAGGGTGAATTTCGCTTACTCAATTGTCAGCTATTTTGTGCTGTTTGCGGCGCTGGGTCTGAAAGCCTACGGTGTTCGGGAGGGCGCGGCGCTGCGAAACGACAGGGTGAACTTTCAGAGGTTCTTCTCCCAGATGCTGACCATAACCGCCGTTTCAACGGCGGTTTCCCTGGCACTGCTGCTGCTCCTCGCCTTTTCGGCGCCGCGGCTGCGGGAGTATCGCGCCCTGATCCTGATTCTCAGCGCTGCGGTGGTGCTGCCCACCGTTGGCTGCGAATGGGTATGCGCGGCCTATGAGGATTACGCCTATATCACCGTAAGAACCCTGCTGGTTCAGTTTCTTTCCCTGATCCTCATACTGGCGCTGCTTCACAAGCCGGAGGACGATTACCGGTATGCGTGCATTCTGGTGTTCTCCGCCCAGGGCGCCAATCTGCTTAACCTGTTTCACATCAGAAAGTATGTCCGATTCTCCCTGACCGGGAAGCCGGAGGCGGGGCGGCATCTGAAGCCGATGCTGGTGCTGTTTGCCTCCAGCCTTGCCACGACCGTCTATGTCAGCTCGGATACTACGCTGCTGGGCCTACTGTCGGGAGAATACTGCACGGGCTTGTATACCGCGGCGGCGAAGCTGTACACCGTGATCAAGAATCTGGTATCCGCGATTGTTGTGGTGTCCATTCCCAGATTCTCGTATTACTGCAGCGCTGGGAAGACGGAGGAATACAATGCGCTTCTGAGCCGGATCAGCAAGGTGCTCTGCCTGCTGGCGATTCCCGCGGCGGCAGGGGTGTTCGTGCTGAGTGAGGAAATCATTCTGCTGGTTTCCGGGGAAGCCTACATGGAAGCCGCTTCGGCCCTACGGATTCTGTCTGTGGCTGCGGTTTTTGTGGCCGCCTCCTGGGTGCAGTCCCAGTGCGTGCTGATCCCGATGAAGAAGGAAAAGTGGGTGTTGTACACCACCCTCGCAGCCGCGGCGCTGAATATCCTTCTGAACCTGGTGCTGATCCCAAGGTGGCAGCACAATGCGGCGGCGTTCACGACGGTGATCGCGGAGGGAACAGTCGCGCTGGTGTATCATTTCGCGATCCGGAAACACGTGAAGATACAGGGCCTGTACCGGCAGATGCTCCATGGAATTGCAGGCAGCGCCCTCATGGCGGTCTGGCTTTTGTTTGTAAAGACGTGGGACGTACATGTTCTGCTCCGGCTGGCGGCGGCGATTACCGGCGGCGTCGGCATCTACTGCCTTGCGCTGCTGATTCTGAAGGACGCGGTGGCCCGGGAAATGACGGAGCAGGTGCTTCGCCGCCTCCGGAAAAGAAGATAGTCCGGCTCCCAACAACCGCCCGGCGGAAGCCGGCTTGCGAAGGGCGGCGCCGCTCCGCGCAGGCTTCCCGGGTGCTCGTGGGATGCCGCCTGCCAGGCATAACAGAACACCCCATTTGTCGGACAGCAGAATCAACCGCCTGACAAATGGGGTGCAGTTCTTTTCGTGTCCCGGGTTTGCGCCGGTCACCTTCCGAACCAGCCGACATGCCTCTGTCCATCCGGTGGCTGCGGCCGGGTGCAGGGGTTCCTCACCCCGCGCGGGATCAGGCTTCCCAATCAAAGCCCCGGAAAACGGGGGAACCGGTGTACCGGTTGGCTTGCCGCTGACCTCTCAGAACCTCCAGAACGGCATCCGCCATGGCTTCCTGCTCGCACTCACCGGGATAGACCGAAATCGGGGCAATCCAGCCGCAGCGCGCTTCCACGCCCTCCAGAATGTCGGCGTAGCGCATCAGGCCGCCGGTGAGCAGGATGCCGTCCACCCTGCCCTCCAGCACTGCGGCCATGGCGCCGATGGATTTGCACAGCTGATAAATCATGGCGTTCCAGACGGTTACGGCTTTTTTGTCTCCTGCTTCCACCAGGGCGTAGATCTTTGCCGCGTCGGAGGTGCCGAAGTGGCTGACAAAGCCGCCGGAGCGGGACAGCATGGCCCGCATTTCCCCGGTGGTGTGGCCTTGATCCAGGTATTGCAGCACCTCCATCACCGGGATGGAGCCCAGACGGGTGGGTGTGAAGGGCCCGTCGCCGCCGGCGCCCTCCGTGCTGTCGATCATGCGCCCCTTTTTGTGAGCGGTGATGGTGATTCCGCCGTCCACATGGCAGACAATCAGATTCAGGTCTTCATAGCGCTTCCCCAGCTTTTTCCCGTGAATGGCAGCAATGCCCTTCTGGTTCAGCACATGGGTCTGGGCCCGGCGGTAGAGTCCCGCAATGCCGGTAAGGCGCGCATAGTCGCACAGCTCGTCCACATTGGTGGGGTTCACGGTATACATGGGCTTTCCGTACTCGGTGCCCAGGGCATAGGCCAGCATAACGCCCAGCTTTGCCGGATGGTCGCTTCCGCCCTTGTCGGCGGCGGTGTCCTCCACAAGCTGCCTGTCAATTTCCATCACGCCGGATTTCTGGGAATAGGCGCAGCCGCCCCGGCCGACGAACACATCCATATCGGCGGGGGTCATGCCGTGGGAGCGCAGAAAGCCCACGATCACCTGCCTGCGCATGGGCATCTGGTCGTTGGTGGTTGGGTATTGCAGCAGCACCGGGGCATCATGGAAGATGCTCTCGGTATACACGTTTTTTTCGTCTTCAAAGTAGCTAACCTTGGTGGAGGTGGAGCCGGGGTTGATAATCAGCATTTTTACGGGGGCTTTCATGGTGACAACCTTCTTTGTATGTTGGAATAGACGGAAGATAATGCGCGCAGACCGGCACGGTAGGCCGGAAGGACAGGTTTTCGGGTTCTGCCGCGCTCATGACTAATTGTTATCATACCACCTTTTGCCGCAAAAAGAAAGAGGGCTTTCAAAAGGAAAATCAGGATTTGATCAGCGTCGTCTGAACATGCGCAGAAATTTCGGCCTTCCTTCGCAAAGGCAGCGCCGGCGTCGGACTTGGAATCGCGACCATGATGTATTTCCTGAATCTGATCGCAAACATTGCGGATGCCGCGGCATTTCTGAAGTACATCACGCCCTTCGGATACTGCGAGGGGGCGGATATCCTGTCGGACGGCAGCCTGGACGGC
>CAMAKJ010000080.1 GCA_945836055.1 uncultured Clostridia bacterium
TACAGATTCACCACATTCTGGGGCTTTCCTTCCAGGAAGCACCGGATGTTCTCGATCACGCAGTCCAGAAGCCTTTGGCGGCTCTCCACCGGCGCCCAGGCCATATGCGGGGTGATGAGGCAGTTGGGAGCGCCCAGCAGGGGATTGTCCGCCGAGATTGGCTCCTCGGCTACCACGTCCACAGCCGCGGCACGGAGATGTCCGCTTTCCAGCGCCGCCCTGACCGCGTTTTCGTCCACAAGGCCGCCCCGGGAGGTGTTGATGAGCACCGCTCCGTCCTTCATTCTGGCGAGGGCATCGGCGTTGATGAGCTTTTCGGTCGCCGGGGTCAGGGGACAGTGTAGGGTTACAAAATCCGACTCTGCCAGCAGCGTGTCCAAATCCACATACTGCGCCAGCGTCTCCCCCTCGGGGCGGCGGGTGCGGTTGTGGGCGAGAATCCGCATGTCAAAGCCCTTGGCGATTTTCGCCACCGCCTGACCGATGCGCCCGAAGCCGATGATACCCAGGGTTTTCCCGGCCAGCTCCATCTGGGGGGTGTCCCAGAAGCAGAAGGAGCCGCAGCTCGCCCATCTGCCCTGGTGCACCAGCTCGTCGTGATAGCCGATGCGGTGGCACACCTCCAGCATCAGGGCCAGGGTGAACTGGGCCACGGCGGCGGTGCCGTAGGAGGGAACGTTGGTCACCGGGATGCCCCGGCGGGCGCAGGCGGCGCAGTCCACCACGTTGTAGCCAGTGGCCTGGACGCAGATGAGACGGATACATGGGCAGGCGGCGAGCAGACTTTCCGTGATGGGCACCTTGTTCACCAGCACGATTTCGCTGCTTCCGATCCGGGCGATGGCTTCCGCTTCGGTGTCTGTGCGGTCGTAAACGGTCAGTTCGCCGAACTGGCGGAGGGGCACGTAGCTTAAGTCCCCGGGGTTCAGGGCGCAGCCGTCGAGAATGACGAGTTTCATGGGAATTCCTCCTTGCAAAATGGGTACCAATTTGATAGGATAGGGAAAAACGCTGGGGGAAACGATGGATATTCTGTATATGGACAATGATATCGTGGTCTGCATCAAGCCTGCCCGGGTGCTGTCCACCGATGAACCGGGGGGACTGCCGGAGCTGGTGCGGGAGGCGCTGGGCGACCCGAAGGCTGACGTGCGCACGGTGCACCGGCTGGACCGGGTGGTCAGCGGGGTGATGGTGCTGGCCCGCAGCGCCGCGGCGGCATCAGAGCTGTCCCGACAGATTCGGGAGGATCACTTCCATAAGGAGTATCTGGCTGTCGTCCACGGCTGCCCGGGGGAGAGCCGGGGAACCTTCCGGGACTTGCTGGGGCGGGACAAGGCCCGGCGGATGACCTTCGTGGCGGCTCAGCCGGGGAAAGGCATTCAGGAGGCGGTGCTTTCCTACCAGGTTCTGAACCGTCAGGAGGATATGACCCGGGTGCGGGTGCTCCTTCAAACCGGCCGCACCCATCAGATTCGGGTGCAGTTCGCAAGCCGGGGGATGCCCCTTGTGGGGGAACGGAAGTACGCGGTTTTGAATGACCCCTGTGAAATTGCCCTGTGGTCGGCGAAAATCGGCTTCACCCATCCCGGAACCGGGGAGTGGGTGGAATTTGCCAAAGAGCCTCCGGCGGTGTTCCCCTGGACGGTTGTATGAACGATTGTATCACAGATGTGGAATCATGAAAAGGGAAATGAGGAAATAAAATGACCCACTACGACTTTTTCCAGAACCGGGAATGCGAGTATTTCCCCTGCCACAAGGGTGCCGATCCGGAAACCTTCAGCTGCCTGTTCTGCTACTGCCCGCTTTATTGTTTGGGGGATAAATGCGGCGGCGCGTTCCGGTATACGGAAAAGGGCATCAAGGACTGCTCCGCCTGCTTAAAGCCCCACCGCCGGGAGAATTACCCCCAGATCTGCGGCCAGATGAAGGATGTTTTGGAGCTGGTGCGGCGGAAATAGGAAAAGGCAGCACGGTTTATCGTGCTGCCTTGCGTGTTCACATGGGGACGTCAGGGATGCCGCCCCCTACACTTGGGCTTCTTGCAGCTTTTCCAGCTCTTCCTCTTCCAGAACCCGGTAGGCCACCTTGCCCACCAGGGTTTTGGGCATTTCGTCCCGGAACTCGATGTCGTAGGGCATGGCGTATTTGGCGATGTACTTCCGGCAGTGTTCCAGAAGGGCCTGTTTGGTTGCGTCGCTCTTTTCCACCCCGGGCGCCAGCTTGACAAAGGCCTTGACCTTCTGCATTTTGTAGGAATCCGGCACGCCGATGACGCAGCTCATCTGGACAAAATCGTGGGCGTCCAGGATGTTCTCAATCTGGGCGGGGTAGACGTTGTAGCCGGAGGTGACGATCATCCGCTTGGCTCTGCCCCGGAAGTAGACGAAGCCCTGGCTGTCCATGGTGCCCAGGTCGCCGGTGTAGACCCAGGTCAGGCCGTCGGCGTGGGTGCGCAGGGTCTTGGCGGTTTCCTCCGGATGGTGCATGTACTCCTGCATCACCGTGGGGCCGGCGAGCAGAATTTCGCCCTCTTCGCCGTAGGGCAGCTCCTCGTCGGTGCCGGGCTTGACGATCTTGATGTAGGTGTCGGGGAAGGGCAGGCCGATGCTTCCCTCCTTGTGCATGTGGCTGGGGGTCAGGCAGCAGGCGGTGACGGTTTCGGTGGTGCCGTAGCCCTCCCGCACCTGCACCGTGGCGTTGTGATCGTACAGGAATTTATCCAGCTTCTTTTTCAGTTCCACGGACAAAGAGTCGCCGCCGGAGAAAACGCCCTTCAGGCAGCTGAGGTCCTTGCCCTCCATATCCGGCAGACGGAGCAGGGCTTCGTACAGGGTGGGCACGCCTGCGATGAAGTTGCAGCGCTCCTTGACCAGATCCTTGGCGTAGCTCTTGGGGGTGAACCGGGGCACCAGAATGCACCGGCCGCCCTGGGTCAGCATGGTGTGGATGCACACACCCAGACCGAAGCCGTGGAAAATGGGCATGGCGGCTAACATTTTGTCCCCGGGACGGAACATGGGGTTGGCGGCGATGACCTGCTGCCCCAGGGCGTTGAAGTTCCGGTTGGTCAGCACGATGCCCTTGGTGGTGCCGGTGGTGCCGCCGGAATAGAGAATGACGGCCGGGTCGCTGCCGGTGCGCTTGACCTTGTAGTCATAGAAGCAGCAGCGGCTGAGCTTCATAAAATCCTTCCAGCGAATCACCGGCGCGTCGTCGGGAATTCGCTCGATTTTCCGGCCCTGGGTGAGCATGTAGCCCGCCTTGATGGGCTGAGCCAGAGCATCCTTGATGCTGGCGATGATGATGTTGACCACCTTGGTATTTTTGCGGACGGATTCAAACTTGTTGTAGAACTGATCCAGGGTGATGGCGGTGACGCTTTCCGACTCGTTGAGATAAAACTCGATTTCCTTCTCGGCGGACAGGGGGTGGATCATGTTGGCAATGCCGCCCACCAGGTTCACGGCGTAGAACAGGTAAATCGCCTGGGGGCAGTTGGGCATGGCGATGGTCACCTTGTCGCCCTCCCGGACGCCGATGGTTTTCAGGGCCTTGGCGCAGGTTTCCACCTCCTGCACCAGCTTTTTGTAGGTGGTGGACTTGCCCATGAAGTCGAAGGCAACGTTATTTGGGTATTTCTCCGCAATGGTCCCCACGGCCTCGAACATGGAGCCTTCAAAGTAGTCAAGGTGCATGGGCAGGTCGCCCATGGAATCTGCCCAGGGTGTTTTCGCGGTTATCTCAGCCATGTTAGTATACAACCTCTTCCTGTAACGGTTTGTCCAGCAGCTCGGGGTTTTCCAGCAGCGTTTTCAGCAGACGGACGGTTTTGGAGTAATAGTAGCCGTCGGCCAGGCGCTCGTCGATGGTCAACCCCAGATCCACGCTGGGCAGCATCCGCACGGTGCCGTCCTCGTTGTAAAACGGCCGCTTTTTGATTTCGCCGATGGCGCAGAACACCGAGGTGGTACCCCAGTTGGTCAGATGGTGATACCCCGCGTGGAGCCGGATGGAGCCCAGATTGGTCAGCACCACGGAGGAGTAGTAGGGGTCGCCGGCAATGACGCTCTGGGGCATCCAGCCGTGGCGGTCCAGAAACCGGGCCCCTGCGCCCACCGCCTGAATGAGAAAGCCGGGCAGGCTCTGCACCGCGTTCAGGCTCTGGGTGCCCTTGTCCACCTCGTCGCTGCGGCACAGGGAAATCTGACGGAAAATCTCGTCGTGAATGGTGTCGATGGTGTCGGCGCCGGTGGAGTGAATCAGCGCCAGCGCCTCGCTGCCGTCGTCGGCAAACTCCTTTTTCACCGTGAAGGCCGCGGAGACCTCATTGCGCTGGTACATGGTCTTGTTGGCGATGAAGCGGTTCATTTTCGGCCGCAGGGTGATGGTTTTCAGCATGGCGGTGACCATGACCTGAAACAGGTTGTACTTATATTCCGGATTTCCGGCGTTTTTGGCGTCCAGATAGGCCAGCACATTGGTCAGGTCAATCCGCTCGCTGATGAAGGCCTCGTTGTCGCAGCGGTTGGGGTACATCAGAGGCATGACCAGGTGCATGGCGTGAATGTCACGCAATTTTGCACCGTCTTTTCTGTCTCCGAATTTTTTCTTCATAAGCTCTGCACTCTTTTCTTACAGAATAAGCTGGAAAGCCTCACAACCTTCCATTATAATCATATCACAGGAACCCGCGCCGAATCTAAACTGAAACGAAACTTTGTTTATTTTCGGTTTAGATTTTTGCGCTATCCTTTTGCCCAGCAAGAAAAGGAAAGGAAGCAAGCCTATGGAAGAACGGAAACGATCCCCCCTGTACCGGGTGATCAAAGCGGCTGTTCGGGCGGTTTACCCCAAAATACAGGTGGTGGGCGCGGAAAAGCTCCCGGCGGAGCCGGTCATCTATGTAGGCAACCACAGCCAGATGAACGGCCCCATCGCCTGCGAGCTGTATACCCCCGGGGAGCACTACACCTGGTGTGCCGGGGAGATGATGGACAAAAAGGAAGTCCCGGCCTACGCCTATCAGGACTTCTGGTCGGGGAAACCCAAGGCTGTCCGGTGGTTTTATAAGCTGCTGGCCCACGCCATCGCGCCCCTGTCCCAGCTGATTTTTACCAACGCCAACACCATCGGCGTCTACCACGACACCCGGATCTTAACCACCTTCAAAAAGACGGTGCAGGTTTTGCAGGAGGGGGCAAGCGTTGTGATTTTTCCGGAACACAATGTGCCGAGAAACAACATCATCTGCGAGTTTCAGGACCGGTTCATCGACGTGGCGAAGCTCTATTACAAGCGCACGGGCAAGGAACTGGCCTTTGTGCCCATGTACCTGGCGCCCAAACTGAAAACCATGTACCTGGGTGAGCCTGTCCGCTTCCGGGCGGACACGCCCATTGAGGAAGAGCGCAGGCGCATCTGCGAATATCTCATGGAGCAGGTAACCCAAATCGCCTGGTCGCTGCCGGAGCACACCGTGGTGCCCTATCCCAACATCCCCAAAAAGCAATACCCTTTGAATACCCAGCAGGAGGCCCCTTATGAGAAAACCCCAAATTGACTACCGCACCTTTCGCCTGTCCAAGCTCAACGATCCCCAGTTTTCCCACTTAAAGCTGCTGGGCGGCTGGCTGGTGTACTTCGCCATGTACTTTCTGACGGAGAACCTGATTCCCCCGGAAAGCTGTCATGTGATCCACTGCTGGATTGACGATGTGATTCCCTTTTGTGAGTGGTTCCTGATTCCCTATGTGTTCTGGTATTTTCTGATTGTCTTTACCCTGGTGTATTTCCTTCTTTATAATGTGGAAGGCTTCAAAAGGTTCCAGATCTTCATTATCGTCACCCAGGTCGCGGCGATGATTGTGTACGTTGTCTACCCCAACCGACAGGATCTGCGTCCGGAGGTGTTTCCCAGAGACAATTTTCTCACCGCGTGCATCGGCCTTCTGTACCGGACGGATACCAATACCGGCGTGTGTCCGTCGCTCCATGTGGCGTACTCCATCGGCATCGCCTCGGCGTGGCTGAAGGAAAAGGACGTGTCCAAATGGTTCAAGGCGTTTATTGTATTCGCGGCGGCGGTGATCTGCCTTGCCACCATGTTTATCAAGCAGCACTCCGCCGTTGACTTTTTCGCCGCGCTGCCGGTATGCCTGCTTGCGGAAGCAATCGCTTATGGCAAGGACTACTGGCTTGTTCGATTTCGGGCAAATCTGAGAAAGTGTGAGGGATGACCAATGTTTCAGATCATGGTCGTGGACGATGACCGCAACACCCGCAGGCTCCTCCAAGCTGTGCTGGAGGCCGAGGGGTATAAGGTGGTCACCGCGGAAAACGGGGAAGAGGCCCTGGCCCTTATGGACAGGGAGTATATTGATCTCGTGGTTCTGGATATCATGATGCCGAAAATGGACGGCTACGAATTCACCAGCACCCTGCGGCAGACCAACAACAACCTGCCCATTTTAATGGTCTCCGCCAAGGAGCTGCCTTCGGACAAAAAGCACGGCTTCCTCGTGGGCACCGACGACTACATGACCAAGCCCATCGACGAGGAAGAGATGCTCTGGCGGATCAAGGCGCTGCTGCGCCGGGCGAAGATCGCCAGCGAGCGGCGGATCATCATCGGCGACGTGGTGCTGGACTATGACTGCCTGACGGTAAGCCGGAAGGGGGAGGTGCAGGAGCTGCCCCAGAAGGAGTTTCTGCTATTGTACAAGCTCCTGTCCTATCCCGGAAAAATCTTTACCCGCATTCAGCTTATGGACGAAATCTGGGGCGCGGACTCCGACACCGGCTGGGAGACCGTGACGGTGCATGTGGGGCGGCTGCGCAAGCGGTTCCAGGACTGGCCGGAATTCACCATCGAGTCCGTCCGGGGACTGGGGTATAAGGCGGTGAAGCACGTATGAACAGGGAGCAGAGAAAGCAGCGCTGGTCGCTGACGCTGCTGTACTCCGGGGTGTTCTTCGCCATCGAGCTGATTGCCGTACTGATTACCACAGGCCTGTCCTTTCTGCTCACCAGGCTGGGGGTGCTGGACAGCTTTGGAATTCCGGCAAATTCCGGCCTGGCGCTGCTGGTGGTCATGCTGCTCATCAGCGCCGTGGTGGGCATTCTCATTACCGTTTTCACGATGAAAATACCATTAAAGCCCTTTAACCGGCTGATTAACAATATGAACCGGCTGGCAGGGGGCGACTATTCGGCGCGGCTGGACTATGGGAAGCACCTTCAGAAGAACCCGGCCTTCCGGGAGCTGTCCGACAGCTTTAATGCCATGGCGGAGGAGCTGGAGAACACCCAGATGCTGCGCAGTGACTTTGTAAACAACTTTTCCCACGAGTTCAAAACCCCCATCGTTTCTATCGCGGGCTTTGCCAAGCTCCTGCGCCGGGGCAAGCTCACCGAGGAACAGAAGCAGGAGTATCTGGCCATCATCGAAGAGGAATCCCTGCGGCTGGCGGCCATGGCCACCAACGTTATGAGCCTGACGAAGATTGAAAACCAGACCATTCTGACGGACCTCACCACCTTCAACCTGTCGGAGCAGCTTCGCGGCTGCGTGCTGCTGCTGGAGGAAAAGTGGAGCCGCAAGGAGCTGGATCTGGATCTGGAATTTCCGGAGTGCACCATCCGGGCCAACGAGGAAATGCTCAAGCAGGTCTGGATCAATCTGCTGGATAACGCCATCCGATACAGTCCCAGCCACGGGGAAATCAAGGTGCGCATCGCGGAAACGCCGGATACCCTGGCCGTAACCATTACCAACTACGGCCCCGACATTCCGGCGGACAAGGTGGACAAAATCTGGGGGAAATTCTACCAGGCGGACGAGTCCCATTCTTCCGAGGGCAACGGCATTGGCCTGGCTGTGGTGAAGCGGGTTGTGCAGCTTCACGGGGGCAGCGCCGCCGTGACCAGCGGAAGCGGCGCCACCGCCTTTACCATTACGCTGTCAAAGCGGAAAGAGCCGTAGAGGGCGGGGGCTGTTTCGTTTCGGTTTAGAATGGTATGGTATTTTTATCTTGGATACATAGCGAAAAG
>CAMAKJ010000081.1 GCA_945836055.1 uncultured Clostridia bacterium
GCCGCGTCCTGCTTGGACTGCAGGGGAAGCTCCACGGTTTTTTCCCGGGTAATCACCGTGATGACGTTGGTATCCACGCCGAAGCCCGCGCCGGACTGCTTGAGATTGTTGGCGCAGATCATGTCCACATTCTTTTTTACCAGCTTTTCCCGGCTGTTTTCCACCATGTTCTGGGTCTCCATGGAGAAGCCGCAGATGATTTGTCCCGGTTTCCGGTGCTCGCCCAGGTATTTGAGGATGTCCGCGGTGCGTTTTAAGGGAATTGCCATATCTCCTTCGGACTTTTTCACCTTGTTGTCGCTGCAGCTTACCGGTGTGTAGTCCGCCACGGCGGCGGCCTTGAAGATGAAGTCCGCTTCCGGCGCGTGAGCAGCCACGGCCTCAAACATATCCTGAGCGGAGACCACGTTGACCACCTCCACAAAGGGCGGGAGCGAAATGGCAGTGGGGCCGGAAACCAGCGTCACCTCCGCGCCCCGGAGCATGGCCATGCGGGCAATGGCATAGCCCATTTTTCCGGTGGAGTGGTTGGTCAGATACCGGACGGGATCGATGGCCTCCTGGGTCGGCCCGGCGGTGACGAGAACTTTTTTCCCGGAAAGATCATGGGGCAGCGCCAGATGGCGGAGAATGTGCTGCAAAAGCGCCTCCGGCTCCGGCAGTTTTCCCTTGCCCACCGCGCCGCAGGCCAGCCGTCCGCTGGCAGGCTCGATGACCTCCCACCCGTACCGCCGCAGCAGCGCCAGATTGTCCTGGGTCACGGGATTTTCATACATGTTGGTGTTCATGGACGGGGCAATCAGCTTGGGGCAGCGGCAGGCGAGGGCAGTGGTGGTGAGCATATCGTCCGCCAGACCGTGGGCCAGCTTCGCGCAGACGTTGGCGGTGGCCGGGGCGATGATGAGCAGATCCGTCCGCTGGGCCAGGGAAATGTGCTCCACCTGATGGGTGAAATTTCGATCGAAGGTGTCCACCATCACCCGGCGACCGGTGAGCTCCTCAAAGGTCAGAGGGGTTATGAACTTCGTGGCGTTCTCCGTCATCACCACCTCCACCGCCGCGTGCTGCTTGACAAGCAGCGACGCCAGCGCGGCGGCCTTATAGGCGGCAATCCCGCCGGTTACACCCAAAAGGACGGTTTTCCCCTTCAGCATATGGTAACCTCCTGAAAATCTGTTTTTACACATTATAGCCCCGTTTTTTCCCGGTGTAAAGATGAATTTTGACTTGTAATTTCTGCTTATCCCTGCTATAATACGCAACTGGAGCTGCGGCTCCGAAATTTGCGCTGTATCCTCAAGGGAGGAACGGCAGCAGGAGGTAATTGTATATGAAAACGAAGAAATTGGACACCCGGTACATGGCGACCCTCGCTATGTTCTGTGGTGTCCTGCTGGTCATGGGCATGACAGGTCTGGGCTTCATCCCGCTCCCGGTCATCAAGGCCACCACCATGCACATCCCCGTGATTCTGGGCGCGGTTCTGCTGGGTCCCGCCGCTGGGGCGGTGCTGGGAGGTGTGTTCGGCCTGTGCTCTATCTGGGTCAACACCACGTCCCCCAGTCTTCTGGCCTTTGCCTTTTCCCCGTTTATGACCACGGAAGGCCTGCCGGGGGTTCTGAAGAGCCTTTGGATTGCCCTGGGCAGCCGGATTCTGCTGGGCGTGATTGCCGGTTGGCTGTGGAGGCTACTGCGGAAGGTGCTGAAGAAGGACTATCTGGCGCTGCCTGTTACCGCAGCCGTTTCCGCCATCTGCCACACCATCCTTGTGATGGGCAGCATCTATGTTCTGCTTGCCCAGCAGTATGCCGCCGCAAAAAATGTCGCCATTACCGCCGTGTTTGGCCTGATTATGAGCACTGTCACCGCGTCCGGCATCCCGGAGGCCATTGCCGCCGCCATTCTGGTTACGGTGATCGGCAAGGCGCTGCTGCATCTGCAATCCCGGATGAAAAAACGTTAAGGAGAATCCACTATGCTTCTTGCCATTGACATCGGCAACACCAACCTGGTCATCGGCTGCTTTGAGGGGGACAAAATTCTCTTCAAAGCCCGCATCGCCACGGATAGAACCAGAACCTCCGACCAGTACGGCGTGGAAATCAAGAATATGATCGAAACCTTCGGGGCAAAGGTGGGAGATATTGATGACTGCATCATTTCCTCTGTGGTGCCGCCGGTGTTCAACTCTGTGAAAACCGGCGTCATCAAGGTCATCGGAAAGCAGCCCATGGTGGTTGGCCCGGGCTTAAAAACCGGACTGAATATCCATGTGGATGTCCCCAGCCAGGTGGGCAGCGACCGGATTGTCATTGCCGTGGCCGCGCTGGCGGAGTATGAGCCGCCGCTGATCCTCATGGACCTGGGCACCGCCACCACCGTCGAGGCGGTGGAGCCGAACAACATGTATATGGGCGGCGTGATCGTGCCCGGTGTCCGTGTGTCCCTGGACGCCCTGACCAGCCGGGCGGCACAGCTTCCCGGCATCAGCCTGGACAAGCCAAAGCATGTCATTGGCAAGAACACCGTGGACTGTATGCGCAGCGGTATGATGTACGGCACCGCCGCCATGCTGGACGGTCTGGTGGAGCGGATGGAAGCGGAGCTTGGTCACAAATCCACCATCGTCGCCACCGGCGGTATGGCACAGTTCATCACGCCCCTGTGCAAACGGGAGATCATTCTGGACAAGGATTTGCTTTTGAAGGGTCTGAACGTCATTTACAAAAAGAATAAGCGGTAGGGAACGCCCGGCAGTCATGCGCTGCCGGGTTTTCTTTTATGCGGCGGGGTGCTATCGGGGCGCCCCGCCGCATAGTCTTAGGCAGGAGTGATGCAAATGATGTGCGCATGGAAAAGCCTACTGTCCATTCTCCCGCCTAATATGCGGCCGGAGGTGGACAGGCTGGGAAAAGACAGCCTTCAGGAGCTGCGGCTGCGTCTGGGAATTCCGGCGGAGCTAATACTGGGGTGCGAAAGCCGCTGGCTGACCAGGGAAGTCAGCCGGGACGATCTGAACTACTGCGTCAATGCCGCCACCCGCTATTCTCCCTGGGCGGCGGCGACGGCGGCCCAGGGCTATATCACCGCCCCCGGCGGCCACCGGATCGGTCTGTGCGGGGAAGCGGTTTGTCAAAACGGAACCGTCACGGGCATCCGGGAGCTGAGTTCCCTGTGCATCCGGGTTGCCCGGGATTTTCCGGGGATAGGAAAACGGGCGGCGCAGTACCAAGGCTCCATTTTGATTCTCGGCGCGCCGGGCTGGGGAAAAACCACTCTGCTGCGGGATTTGATCCGGCAGCTTGGGCAGCGGGAGCCGGTGAGCGTGGTGGACGAGCGGGGCGAGCTTTTTCCCCAGGGACTGGAACGGGGCAGGTGTGTGGACGTGCTGACAGGCTGCCCCAAACCCGCCGGAATCGGAATGCTGCTCCGGGCCATGGGGCCAAAGTGCATTGCCGTGGACGAAATTACGGCGGAGCCGGACGCCAAAGCCCTTCTGGATGCGGCGAACTGCGGCGTTCGCCTTCTGGCTACCGCCCACGGCACGTCGGCGGCGGGTTTCCGGTGCAGAAGCGTCTATCGGCCGCTGTATGAGCGGGGCGTGTTCCAGACCCTGCTGGTACTGCGGCCGGACAAGTCCTATCAGGCAGAGAGGGTGGAGCCATGAATTACAGGTGGATCGGTGCTGTTTTGGTCATCGCGGGCTGCGGCGGCTTCGGCTTTTCCATAGCCGCCGGGTACAAACGGGAGGAAAGCACCCTGCGGCAGCTGATTCAGGCCCTGAACACGATGGAGTGGGAGCTTTCCTATCGCCTGACGCCCCTGCCGGAGCTTTGCCGTCAGGCTGGAAATGAAGCCAGGGGAGCGCTGCGGGAGGTCTTTTTCAATCTGGCACGGGAACTGGACTGGCAGACGGCTCCGGACGCGGCCAGCTGCATGGCCGCCGCCCTGAAGCGAAGCCGCGACCTCTCCCGCCGCACCCGGGAGCTGATGATGGAGCTGGGGCGAACCCTGGGGCGGTACGACCTTCCCCGGCAGCTGAAAGGACTGGAGGAAATCCGCGAAGGGTGCCGCAAGCAGCTGGAAGCACTGAGCCGGAACCGGGAGGTGCGCCTGCGCAGCTACGGAACTCTGGGGCTGTGCGCCGGTGCGGCGCTGGCGATTCTGTTTCTATGAGTATGGACATCGACCTGATTTTCAAAATCGCGGCAATCGGCATTATCGTTTCCATTCTGAACCAGGTGCTCGCCCGCTCCGGCCGGGAGGAGCAAGCCACCATGACCAGCCTTGCGGGCCTGGTGGTGGTGCTCATGATGCTGGCCCAGAAAATTGCCGATCTGTTCGATCTGGTCAAAACCCTGTTTCAATTCTGATGGATGCTTTTTGGAAAACGGCAGCGGCGGTGCTGATTGCGGTGGTGCTGGGGTTAACGCTGGGGAAGCAGAAGGATATCGGCGTGCTGCTGACCATGGCGGTATGCTGCATGGCGGCTGTGGCGGCCATCCGGTATTTGGAGCCGGTTCTGGACTTTCTGCGGGAGCTGGAAGCTCTGGGGGATCTCCACGGGGAAACCCTGGGGATTCTGCTGAAAGCGGTGGGAATCGGGCTGGTTGCGGAAATTGCGGGGATGGTCTGCGCCGACGCGGGCAACACGTCTCTCGGGAAGTCCCTGCAAATGCTGGGCTCGGCGGCAATTCTATATCTGTCCCTGCCCATCTTTTCCGCGCTGCTGGAACTGATACGGGAGATTTTAAGGGAGCTATGAGTAAAATCCTGTTGGTCGCCATCCTGATTTTTTCTCTGGCAATTCCGGCCTCCGCCGCGGAGCTGACTGCGCCGACGGTGCCTCAGTCCGGCAGGGAGGTGATGCCGGAAAAAACGGATTCCTTTGGAGATGGGCTGCTGAAGCTCTTGGAAAACGCCCTCGGGCAGCTGCGGCCGGATTTGAAGGAGGCGTCCAGGGTCAGTCTGGGCGTTGTCGCGGCGGTGATGATGGTTTCTCTGCTGCAGTCCTTTTCCGGCAGCGTCAAAACGGCGGCGGAGTTTGCCGGGACAACCGCCATCGCCGCTGGGCTGCTGCTCAGCGCCAATTCCCTGATCCGGCTTGCGGCGGAAACCATCACGGAAATCAGCGAGTACGGAAAGCTCCTGCTCCCCGTGATGACAGCCGCCATGGCGGCACAGGGGGGCGTGTCATCCTCCGCAGCCCTCTACACCGGTACGGCGCTGTTTGACGCCGTGCTCAGCAGCCTGATTTCCCGTCTGCTGGTACCCATGGTGTATCTGTTTCTGGCGCTGGCCGCGGCGAACAGCGCGATGGGCGAGGATCTGCTGAAGCAGATGCGGAATGTCGCCAAGGGTCTCATCAGCTGGTGCCTGAAAATCCTGCTGACGGTGTTTACCACCTACATCGCCATCACCGGCGTGGTCAGCGGTACAACGGACGCGGCGGCTCTGAAGGCCACGAAGGTTACCATCTCCTCGGTGGTGCCGGTGGTGGGGGGAATTCTCTCCGACGCCTCAGAAGCGGTGCTGGTCAGCGCAGGGCTGATGAAAAACGCGGCAGGCATCTACGGCATTCTGGCGGTGCTGGCGGTATTTCTCAGCCCGTTTCTGAAAATCGGCGTGCAATACCTGATTCTGAAGTTCACAGCGGCCCTCTGCGCTCTGTTCGGCGCAAAACGGCTGACGGAGCTGATCGGTGATTTTTCCACCGCCATGGGGCTGCTGCTGGCTATGACCGGGTCGGAGTGCCTGCTGCTGCTCATCAGTACCGTGTGTTTCCTGAAAGGAGTGGGATGATGGAAGCGCTTCGGCAGTATATCCTGTCTGTGGTGACCGCCGCCATGCTCTGCGGCATTGTCACGGGGCTGTTCCCCTCCGGAGCGGGAAAGCAGGTGGTCAGGCTCATCTGCGGGCTGTTCCTGGCCTATACCGTTCTCGCGCCCATTTCCAGGGGGGAGCTTCCGGACTTGACGGACTTTTCCCTGGGGATTCCCGAAGAGGCTGCCCAGGCGGCGGCCGTGGGCGAAAATCTCGCCCGGGATTCCATGGCGGAAATCATAAAGTCGGAAACGGAAGCATATATCTTGGACAAAGCCCGCAGCCTTCAGGCGGAGGTCACGGTGGAGGTGAGCGTGAATGAAGAGAATGTCCCCGATTCTGTGACGGTTTCCGGGGCGGTGTCCCCCTACGTCCGGCGGCAGCTGCAAAGAATCATTGAATCCGATCTGGGAATTGCAAAGGAGAATCAGAAATGGACTGGGTAGGCTTCAAAAGCAGGGGAGCGGAGCTGGCAAAAAAGTACCGCTATGTGCTGCTGGTGCTGCTGGCGGGATTGCTGCTCATGCTGCTGCCGGAGTGCGGTCAGGAGCAGACGGTACAGGAGCCGGCAATTCAGACAGAGCCGCAGACGGATCTGCAGTCTTCCCTGGAGGAGATTCTGGCTCAGATTCAGGGCGCGGGAAAGGTCAAGGTACTGCTGACCCAGAAGGAGGGGGAGCGGACGGTATATCAGGCGGACACGGACGATACCCGCCGGGACACGGTGATTCTCACCGCCTCAGACCGGGCCCAGACGGGTCTGGTTCAGCAGGTCAATCCGCCGAACTATCTGGGGGCGGTGGTGGTGTGCCAGGGCGCGGGCAGCGCTTCTGTGCGGCTGGCCATTGTGGACGCGGTCGCCAGCGTAACCGGACTGTCCAGTGACAAAATTTCCGTTTTGAAAATGAAGTGAATGGAGGCATTTTTATGAAAGTATGGAAGAAGAATCTGGTCGCGGCGGCGGTTCTTGTGACGGTTTGCGCTGGAATCTATGTCAACTGGCGCTACACCGAGGATCAGGCCACGGCAAATCTGACGGATACTCTGGACGCGGAGAAGGTCATGTCCGACGATACCCTGGAGCTGAGCGGGGACATGGCGGCCATTTCCGCCGGGGAAGACGTTTCCACCACCTCCAGCGACTATTTTGCCGCCGTCCGTCTGTCCCGGCAGCAGGCCCGGGACAACGCCGTGAACCTGCTGCAGGAGGCCATGTCCTACAGCGAAGGCTCCAAGGAGGCGGAGTCCGCCATGGAGCTGGAGGAAATCGTCCAGACGGCGCTGAGCGAGGCTCAGATTGAAAGCCTAGTCATTGCCAAGGGCTACGCCGACTGTGTGGCGTACATGTCCGGAGAAGGCATTTCCATAGCGGTAGCGTCGCCGGAGGGCGGACTGCAGCAGTCGGATGTGGCCGTAATCGCGGACATTGTCATGGCCCAGTCGGACTACTCCCTGGACGATATCCGGGTTGTGGAAGTGCCGTAATTGCTGCCCCGGAGGATTCCGGGGCATTCTTCTTGGGGAGCACCATACCTCCCTCATAAGCGAGGAGGCACGCATCCGTGAACAGGGCATTTCTTCCAATTCCTTCCTTTCTTTCAGAAAACAGTTGTAATTTTCCGGATTTGTGGTACAATATACAAAAGTATGTCAAGCCAACAGGCGGGACAAGTGTTTAGGAGGTAAAACCTTATGGCTGAATATAAGCAGTACATTACCCAGATTCAGGAAAACGGCAACGTGATGATTTCCGAAGACGTGGTTGCCACCATCGTGGCTCACGCCCTTTCCGAGGTGGAGGGCGTTGGCTCCCTGGGCATCAAGCCCGGCGTGAGTGTAGCCGATTTCGCTACCAAGAAGAATTGGGGCAAGGGCCTGAAAATTCTGATTGCGGAGGACAATACCCTGTCCATTGAGTGCGGCATCATGATCTACTATGGCTGCAGCGTCGTGGACGTGGCCAAGGAGGTACAGGCGGCTGTTACCTCCAGCGTGGAGTCCATCACCGGCACCAAGGTCACCAGTGTATCCGTCAACGTCTGCGGCATCGTTCGCAAGTAAGGACTGTTTATGAAGAGAGGCGACGCCAGAGAACTGGCAGTACATCTGATTTACGGCAGGGCGTTTACCGG